>JALYUN010000104.1 GCA_030853725.1 Pseudomonadota bacterium
GGTCAGGACCCAGAAGCCCAGCCACAGCAACCCGAGCGCGATCGCCAGCGTGACCAGCACGGGCATCGCGGTTTCGAACGAAAGGGCTTGCATCACGGGCTGAAGGCGCCTGGGTGTCTCGGGTCCACGACTCTAGCGGTGGGTGCTCAACGCCGCGGTCGACAACTGCCCGGCTCCTGCAACGAAAGCTAAAGTTTCCGGAGCGCCTGCAGGATCTTCTCAGGGGTGATCGGTTGCGAGCTGACCCGTGCTCCGAACGGCAGCAAAGCGTCGTTGATGGCGTTCATCACCGCGCCCGGCGCACCCGCCGTGCCGGCCTCGCCGGCGCCTTTCGCACCCAGCGCCGAACTGCGCGTGGGCGTTTGCACATGGCTGATCAGGATGTCGGGCATCTCGGCGGCCATCGGCACCAGGTAGTCGGCCATGTTGCCGTTGCGCAGCGTGCCATCGGTGTCGTAGAGGCATTCCTCGAACAGCGCGCCGCCGATGCCCTGGACGATGGCGCCGCGCATCTGTTCGTCGACCAGCATCGGGTTGACGACGCGGCCGCAATCTTCCACCGCCCAGTGCGCGAGCAGCTTGACGAAGCCGGTGTCGACATCGACCTCGACATGGCTGACCTGCACCCCGTTGGTGAAGATGAAGGGGTAGTCGCGCTGCGCATAGTGCCGCGTCACCATCAGTTCGGGCGTGAAGTCGGCAGGCAGGGTGTCGGAACGAAAGTAGGCGATGCGGCCGAGTTCGGCCAGGTCGATCAGCGGCGCGCCGGTCACGCCTTCCACCACCGCGCCGCGATGGACCCGGAGTCCTTCGGCCGGGCGTTGCAGGATCGCCGCTGCGGTCGCCACGATGTTCTGCCGCAGCACCCGCCCGGCCTGCAACACGGCTTCACCGCCGATGCCGGTGCCGCGGCTGGCCCAGGTGCCGCCGCCGTAGGGTGTGGCGCTGGTGTCGCCGGTGATGACGCGCACCCGGTCCAGGTTGACCCCCACGGCGTCGGCAGCGATCTGTGCGAACACGGCTTCGGCACCCTGGCCCTGTTCGCCGACGCTGCTCATCACCGTCAAAGTGCCGCCCGGCTCCAACCGCAGGGTGGCGCCGTCCTGCGATGCGATGCGCGCCCCCCCCACGCCGTAGAAGGCCGCGCTCGGGTTGGTCAACTCGATCAACGTGGCGAAGCCGATGCCGCGGTACACGCCGCTTTGGCGACGCTCGGCCTGGTCGATGCGCAGCGCGTCGTAGTCCACCAGCCGCCTTGCTTCACGCAGGCAGGCCTGGTGCGACAACTGTTCGAGCCGAATGCCCGATGCGCCGACCGCCGGATAGGCATCGTCGGTAATGACGTTGGCTTCGCGGAACGCCACCGGGTCGAGCTTCAACTGGGCCGCCACGCCGTCGACCAGCGCTTCGGTCACGGCGCAGGCGATCGGGTGGCCGACGCCGCGGTACTGGCAGGTGGGCACCTTGTTCTGGAACACCACCTTCAGCGCCGCCCGGTAGTGGCGGTGGCGATAAGGCCCGCCGGTCAGGGTAACGACCTGGTTGCCTTCGATGCCGCTGGTGCGCGGATAGACCGAGTAAGGGCCGACGCCGGTCAGGTCGTCGATCTCGAAGGCCAGGATCTCGCCCGCCGCAGTAGCCGCTATGCGGCCGTGGATGCGGTGTTCTCGCGCATGGATGTCGCTGGTGAAGCTTTCCAGCCGGTCGGCGACGAACTTGACCGGTCGTTCCAGCATCATCGACAGCGCCACCGTCGCGAAGTCGTCCGGATAGGCGTGGACCTTGATGCCGAACGAGCCGCCGACATCGCGACACAACACCCGCACCTGCGACTCGACCAGGTCGAACTGGCGGCAGTACAGGTCCTGCATCATGTGCGGCGCCTGGCACGAATGCCAGACGGTCAACGATTCTTCGCCGGGATTCCAGTCGGCGATCTGGGCGCGGGGTTCCAGGGTGACGCCGGTGTGGCGAGCGAAGACATAGGTTTCCTCGAACACCGCGTCGGCGCGGGCAAAGGCTTCGTCGACACCGCCGGTGTCCAGCGTGCGTTCGAAGCAAAGGTTGTCGCCCAGTTCCGGGTGGATCAGTGGGGTGTCGGCATCGAGCGCGGTTTCGGTTTCCAGCACCGCCGGCAGGT
>JALYUN010000111.1 GCA_030853725.1 Pseudomonadota bacterium
GTTCCTGGGCTTGGGCACCGGCGTGACCGCAGCGGCCGCCGCTGCCGACCCGACGCTGCAGGTCGACGTGGCCGAACTGTTGCCCGGTGTGATCGAGGCCTCGTCCTGGTTCAACCAAGGCAGCGCAGCAACCGCCGCCGCCGCGCGCCTGCACCGGGTCCTGGCCGATGCGCGCCGCTTCGTCCACCTGCCCGGTCCAGCCTATGACCTGATCGTTGCCGACAACTTCCACCCGGCGCGCAGCGGCTCGGCAGCGCTCTACACGGTGGAGCACTTCGCCGCCGTTCGCGCGCGGCTGGCGCCGGGCGGTGTGTTCTGCCAGTGGCTGCCGTTGCACCAGCTCGACCGGCGAACGTTGCGGCATATCGTGCGCAGCTTCATCGCGGTCTATCCCGAAGGCTTTGCGATGCTCGCCAACAACAGTCTGCTAACGCCGGTGCTCGGGCTGGTGGCGCGCCCCGATGCGCCGCGCTTCGATCCGGCCGCATTGCGCCAGCGGCTGGCATCGAACGCACTGCCGCAACGGCTGGCGGACTTCGGCATCGTCGACGCGCTGTCTTTGCTCGGCGGCGTGGTCGCGGGACCGGCGGCGTTAAAGCGCCTGGCCGGTGACGCCGCGCCCAACACCGACGACCGACCGATCGTGGCCTTTCGGGCACCGTTCGTAACCTATGCCGCGCAAAACGCGCCGGCTGATCGGCTGCAGGCGCTGCTGGGCGAGCTGACGGTGGCGCCACAGGAGATCGTCGCCGATGCCAGCGACGACATCCGCTGGCCAGCCCGGTTGGCGGCTTACTGGCGGGCCCGCGACCGCTTCATCGCCGTCGGTGGATCGGTCCGGCCGATGGCCGACGTGCGTGCGATGTTGGCGCAGGTTCAGGCACCGTTGCTGGCGATCCTGCACACGAGTCCGGACTTTCGCCCCGCCCACGACCCGCTGCTGCGAATGGCGCGGGCGCTGGTGACGGTCGATGCGGCGGCGGCCCAGGACCTGATGGCCGAGTTGCAGCGGCTGCAGCCGGCTCGACCCTGATGGGGTGACCCGAAGCGGGCGCTTCGATACGCAGGTCGCATTGCGCACGACAGACTCATGCCAAACGCAAGCGCCCCGCCGCAGCCGGCCCCGGCTGACGAGCCTGAGCGATCATTCGGCTGGTGCGCAACGCACGATCGGCCGGTCCGCCGGCATCGACGAGAGGCAGAAGAATGGAAGTGCAGGAAGCGCCGCCGCGTGGCAGGCCAGGGCAAGCTCGCTGCCATGCGGGCCGTTATCGCGCCGGCCGAGCTGATCGGTCGGCATGACGGCCTTCAGGATCGCGCTGGCCGGGCTGGTCGCGCTGGCGGTGGCCATGGGCATCGGCCGCTTCGCCTTCACGCCGATCCTGCCGATGATGCTGCACGACGGTGTGCTCGATCTGGCGGGCGCGAGCTGGCTCGCCAGCGCCAACTACCTCGGCTACCTGGCGGGTGCGCTGTTCTGCACCTTCGAGCCCCGGCTTCGCGCCCGGTTGAAAGTCACCAGCGCGACCGACGGGCCCGCCATGGTGCGCGCCGGCCTGGCCGCCACCGTGCTGTTGACGCTGGGCATGGCGTTGCCGCTGCCGGCCCTGTGGCCGGCCCTGCGCTTTGCCGCCGGAGTGGCCAGCGCGTTGGTGTTCATTCATGCGTCGGCCTGGTGTCTGGCGCAGGTGGCCGCACGCGGCGCGCCCGCGCTCGGCGGCGTGATGTTCGCGGGCCCCGGTGCCGGCATCGTCGCCAGTGGCCTGATGGCGAGCCTGCTCGTGGCCCTTCAGGGGTCGGCCGCGATTGGCTGGGTGGTTTTCGCCGCACTCGCGCTGGCGTTGACAGCTTCGGTGTGGGGCGTTTTCCGCCCGAGCCGGCAGCCGGTCACGGCGGCTCTTTCGCCGGGCAGCGACTCGGCGGCGTTGCCGGCGCTTGGGCTTCACGGCCGCCCTGAAGTGGCAACGCTCGCGTTCGCCTACGGTTTGGCCGGCTTCGGCTACATCATCAGCGCGACCTTTCTGCCGGTGATCGCGCGCGTGGTCTTGCCGGGTTCGGTGTGGCTGGATCTGTTCTGGCCGGTGTTCGGCGTGGGCGTGATCGTTGGCGCCTTGTGGTCGTCGCGGCTGCGCCGGGTCGGCGACCTGCGCCTGCTGCTCGCCGCGGCTTATGGGGTGCAGGCGGCCGGCATCGTCATCGGCATCGGCTGGCAGACGGCCGCGGGGTTCGCGTTCGGCAGTTTCCTGCTCGGCATGCCGTTGACCACCATCACGTTCTTCGCGATGCAGGAAGTGCGGCGTGTCCGCCCACTGCAGGTGGCCAGCACCGCCGGTCTCGTCACCGCGGTCTATGGCATTGGTCAGATCGTCGGCCCGCCGATGGTCGCCGCGTTGCTGCACCGAAGCGCCGACCGGCATGCGGCCTTCACGCTGTCGCTTTGGCTCGCGGCCGCATCGCTGGTGCTGGGGGCGATCGTTTTTTTTGCGGCGTCGCGAGTCTGGCCGCTCCGGTCGGTGGCGGGTGCATCGACTTCAGCGCGTTCGTCATGATGCGTCGAACAGACCCTTGATTCCTCGCCGGTTCGTCACACCAGCGACATCCGAACACCCTAGGATGTGGTCATCCGAAGCAGCGAACCGGCCGCACCATTGGGCGGATCCAAGGGAACCCGTCACCCTGTTGCCAGGAAGACCGTCGCCATCGGCCCCAAGGCCCTCGGCGCCCGGAAGCCAAGCCCGCCGCCCGCAAGGGTCGCGGGCTTTTCTTATGGCGGCGGGCTCGGCTTCGGTGAAGCTTCTGTCGCTGCCCACTCACCGGTTTGGAGCCACCTCAGCGCTGTGCTGCCGGCAGGCTGCCTTCCGGCGTCTGCCACCCGCCGCCCAGCGCCTTCAGCAGATCGACGCTCGCATTCAACTGCTGCTGCCGGTTGCTGATCACCACCAGTTCGGCCGCAGTGGCGGTGCGCTGAGCGTCCAGCAGTTCGATGTTGCCGGAATAGCCGGCGTCGAAACGTGCTTTGGCAAGCTGCAAGGCGTCGCGCGCGGCCCGGTCGCGACTCTGCACGTCGACAGCCGATTCACGTGCTGCACGCAGGTTCGCCAGCGCGTCGGCCACTTCCTTGAAAGCGGTCTGCGCCGTGGCCCGGTAGGCACCGGTGGCTTCGCGCTGGCGTGCCTGCGCTTGCTCGGTACGGGCCGCGAGCCGGCCGCCGTCGAAGATCGGTGCCACCAGGCCGATACCGATCGACCAGAAGCGCGCCGGTGCGTTCAGCAGGTCGCCGAGGTCGGTGCTTTGCTGGCCGAAGGCGCCGGTCAGCGAGACGCTCGGTAACTGGTTGGCGCGGGCGACGCCGATCTGCGCATTCGCCGCGGCCAGCTGCGCTTCAGCGGCGCGCAAGTCGGGCCGGCGTTCCAGCAGCGACGAAGGCAGACCCGGCGGCGGCAACGGCGGCAGTTCGGTCGCGGCCAGCGGCTGCGGCGGCACCGTCAGACCGGGTTCACCGCTCAGCACCCCGAGCTGCGACACCGTCAATGCGCGCTGGCGCTGCAGGTCGCGCAGCAGCGTGGCGCTGTCGGCGCGCAGGATCTCGGCCTGCTGCACGTCCAGACGCGAGCCGACGCCAGCCTTCAGTCGTTCCTGGAACACGCGCAAACCGTCCTGGCGCGACTGCAAGGTGCGGCGCGTGGCGTCGATCTGCGCGTCGAGCGAGCGCAGCAGGAACCAGTTCTGGGCCACCGCGCCGGCCACTGTCAGGCGCACCGTGTCGCGTGACGCAGCGCTGGCCAGCAGCGCGGCGCGGGCGGCTTCGTCGGTGCGGCGCAACTTGCCCCAGAAGTCGATCTCGTAGGAGGTAGACAGCGAGAGCGCGAATCCATTCCCGGTGAATGAGCGGCCGGTGGGATTGCCCAGGCTGAGTGCGCTGCTTTGCTGGCGTGCCGCGCTGGCATTGCCGTCCAGCCGCGGCAGGAAAGCGCCGCCGGCTTCACGCAATTGCGCTGTGGCGAATTCGACCCGCGCCACGGCTTGTTCGATCGTGGCGTTGCTGGCGAGTGCCTGCGTTTCGAGCCGCGTCAGTTCGACGTCGTCGTACAAGCGCCACCAATCTGCAGGCACCGTACTGGCGCTGCTGTCGCTGGTGGCATCGGTTTGCGAAAAGGCAGCCGGCAAGGCCACCGCCGGACGCTGATAGTCGGGTCCGACCGCGGCGCAACCGGCCAGGGCGGCCAGCACCAGCGGCGCCAGGCGTCGAGGGTGGCGCGTCATGCGGCGTCTCCGGGTTCGGGTGCGGGCCTGGTCGGCTGGACCGGTGCGGCTGCAGGCCCGTGCCCAGGCGGACGCGGATGCTCACCGTGGCTGTGCTCGGGCCGCGGTTTGCGCGCCAGCAGCGAGAAGAACAACGGCACGAAGATCGGCGCCACGATGGTCGCGATCAACATGCCGCCGAACACGCCGGTGCCCATGCTCCGGCGCGCTGCGGCGCCAGCGCCGGTGGCGATCATCAGCGGCAATACCCCGAACATGAAAGCCAGTGAGGTCATCACGATCGGCCTGAAGCGCAGCCGCGCCGCTTCGGCCGCGGCTTCCATGGCGCTCTTGCCCTGGGCCATGCCCTGCATCGCGAATTCGGAAATCAGGATCGCGTTCTTGGCCGCCAATCCGATCAGCACGATCAAGCCGATCTGGAAGTAGATGTCGTTGTCCATGCCCCGCAGCCAGACGAACAACAGCGCGCCCGTCATCGCGAACGGCACCGCCAGCAGCACCGCCAGCGGCACACCCCAACGCTCGTACAGCGCCGCCAGGATCAGGTAGACCATCACCAGCGCGAAGCCGAAGGCGAACACGCTGGCACTGCCGGTGCGCTTTTCCTGGTAGGCCTGCGAGGTCCAGGCATAGGTGTACCCGGCCGGCAGCACTTGCTTGGCCACGGCCTCTACCGCGGACAGGGCCTGGCCCGAGCTGTAGCCGGGTTTGGCGCCGCCTAAAACCTTCGCGGCGGTGTAGCCGTTGTAGCGCTCGATCTGCTCGGGGCCGATCAGGCTCGTGACCGTGATCAGTGCCTTCAGCGGAATCATCTCGTTGCTGGTGGTGCTGCGCACGTAGATCGCACCGATATCGTCGGGCTTGGAACGGAATGGCGCGTCCGCCTGCATCGTGACCCGATAGGTGCGGCCCTGCAGGTTGAAGTCGTTGATGTAGAGCGAACCGAGTTGCGCCTGCAAGGCGGCGAACAGGTCGCTGACCGGAACGCCGAGCGCGATCGCTTTCTCGCGGTCCACGTCGTCCCGCAGTTGCGGCACCGTCGGGCGGAAGAAGGTCTGCATGCCGGCAAGTTCGGGCCGCTGGCGCAGCGCGTTCATGAAGTCGTTCGTGACTTGCGCCAACTGCTGTGGGTCGCTGTTGTTGCGACTCTGCACATAGACCTCGAAGCCACCGGCTGAGCCCAGGCCCTGGATCGACGGCGGGTTGAACGCGAACACCAGTCCATCGGGCAGACCGAAGCCCTTGCCGCTGACCTCTTTGGCCATCTCGAAGGAAGTCTGCTTGCGGTCGCCCCAGGACTTCATCGGAATGAAGATCGTGGCTGCGTTGGACTTGGCGCCCCCGCCCACGAAGTCGAAGCCGTTGATGATGAAGAAGGCCTCGACCGCGTCGTTCTTCAACATGCTCTTGCGCAGTTGCTCGGTGGTGGCGCTGGTGCGTTCGAGCGTGGCGCCGTCGGGCAGCGCCGCCACCGCGATCAGGTAACCCTGGTCTTCAGGTGGCACGAAACTGCTGGGCACGCGGGTGAACATCAATGCCGCCAGGCCCAGCATCACCGCGAACAGCAGCAGCGCAATGATGCGGTTGTGAATCGCCAGACTGACGGCCCCGGTGAAGCGGTCGGTGAGCCAGCCGAAGCCGCGGTTGAAGGGTGTGAAGAAACGGTGCGCGAAGCTCGGCTTCGCGTCTTCGGGTTCGAGCTTCAACAGCAGCGCGCACAGCGCTGGCGTCAGCGTCAGCGCCACCGAGCCCGAGATCACCACCGCAATCGCCACCGTGACCGCGAATTGTCTATACAACTGCCCGGCAATGCCGCCCAGGAACGCCACCGGAATGAACACTGCGCAGAGTGTCAACACAATGCCGATGATCGCGCCCGATACCTCGCGCATGGCTTCGATCGAGGCATCCATCGCCGACATCCGCTCTTCGCGCATCAGTCGCTCGACGTTCTCCAGCACCACGACCGCGTCGTCGACCACGATGCCGATCGCCAGCACCATCGCAAACAGCGTCAGGGTGTTGATCGAGAAACCCGCCAGCCAGAGCCCGGCGAAAGTACCGATCAGCGACACCGGCACCGCCAGCATCGGAATCAGCGTGGCGCGCCAGGATTGCAGGAACACGAACACCACCAGCACGACCAGGATCGCGGCTTCGATGATGGTGTGGACGACCTCGGTGATCGAAGCCGAAACGAAGCGCGTGGTGTCGTACGGAATCACGTAGTCCACGTCTTTCGGGAACTGGTCGCGCTTCAATTCGGCCATGCGGGCCTTGATGGCCTTGCCGGTGTCCAGCGCGTTGGCGCCCGACTGCAAGAACACCCCGAGCGCGATCGCCGGTTTGCCGTTGACGCTGTTGCTGGCGTCGTAGTTTTGCGCGCCCAACTCCACCCGCGCCACGTCTTTCAGCCGCAACGTGCCGCCGATGCCACTGCTGCGCAGGATGATGTTGCCGAACTGGTCGGCATCCACCAACCGGCCGCGGGCCGTCACGGTGTAGACGAACTGCTGGTCTTTCGGCGACGGCGGTGCGCCGATCTTGCCGGCTGCGAACTGCGCGTTCTGCGAATTGACGGCCTGCGCGATGTCGCCGGTGGTGACACCCAGGCGCGCCATCTTGTCGGGCTGCAGCCACAGCCGCATGGAGTAGTCGCGGGCGCCGAAGACCTGCACGTCGGCCGCGCCTGGCACGCGCTTCAATTCGTCGACGATGTTCTGCGTCGAATAGTTCGACAGGAACAGCGAATCGTGGCTGCCGTTCGGTGAATTGATCGCAATCACCAGCAGGAAGTTGCTGCTGCGCTTGGCCACGACCACGCCGTTGCGGCGCACTTCGTCGGGCAGCCGGGGGGTCGCTAGCTGCACCCGGTTGGTGACGTTGAAGACCGCCTGGTCGACATTGGTGCCGATCTCGAAGGTGGCGGTGATGGTGCTCTGGCCATTGCTGGAGCTGCTGCTGCCGTAGTACAGCAAGTTGTCCACGCCCGAGAGTTGTTCTTCGATCGGCGCGGCCACGGTCTTGGCCAGCGTTTCGGCCGAAGCGCCGGGGTAGGTGGCGGTGACGGTGACCGTGGGCGGAGCGATCTCGGGATACTGCGAGATCGGCAGGATCGACAGCGACACCAGGCCCGCCAGCACGACGATGATCGAGAGCACGGCCGCGAAGATCGGCCGTTCGATGAAGAAGCGCGAATTCATCCGGCGTCCTTCGCGTTCAACGCGGGGTCGCGGAAGACGCGGCCGATGCCGGCGCCGAGCCCGCCGCGGACGCTGCAGGCCCGGCCTGCGGCGCGTGCGGTGCCACCGGTGCACCGGGGCGCAGCTTCATCAGGTTGTCGCTGATCACCTGGTCGCCGTCTTTCAGGCCCGACAACACGATCCAGTCGCCGCCGACCCAGCCGCCCACCTTCACCGGTGTGGGCATCGCCTTGCCGTCCTGAACGGTCCAGACGTTCTTGCCCTGCTCGCTGGTGGCCACCGCGGCCTGTGGCACCAGCCAGCCCTTCTGCTCACCCGCCTGCACCTGGGCCTTGACGAACTGTCCCGGCAGCAACGTCAGATCGGGGTTCGGAAAGGTGGCGCGCAACTGCACCGTGCCCAATTTCGCGTCGATCGAAGAGCCGGTGTAGTTCAGCTTGCCCTGCTTGCCGTCGGGTTTGCCGTAGGCGTCCAGCAGCCGCACCGCGGCGCCCACTGCCGACTTGCCGTTGCTGCGCAACTGAGTCAGTTCGCTGTCGGAAAAAGAGAAGCGGACCCAGATCGGATCGGTCTGCGTGATGCGCGCCAGCAGGCCATCGGTTGGCGCCACCAAGCTGCCGATCGACTTCTCGGCCCGGCTGGCGATGCCGGTGATGGGTGCGTCGACCCGCGCATACCCGAGGCTGATGTTGGCGTCGCGCACGCGTGCTTGCGACGCGCTCAGCGCCGCTTCGGCATTGGCCAGGCTGCTGGCGGCGTCGTCGGCTTCGCGTTGCGAGATCGCCTGCATCGCGGCCAGCGGCTTCAGTCGTCCGGCTTCGCGTCGGGCCTGGGCGACCAGGGCTTGCTGCTGGGTCAACGCGGCGCGGGCCTGGTCCTGGGCGTTGACGAGCGGCGCGCGTTCGATCGTGAACATCGGTGCGCCGGCCTTGACGCGTTCGCCTTCGGTGTAGCGCTGACTCTCCAGCAGGCCGGTGACGCGGGCGCGGACTTCGACTTCCTTGGAACCTTCGGCCTGTCCGACCGCGTCGATCAGGATCGGCACCGACTGCTCGCGGACGGTGCGCACCGTCACCGGCATCGCCTGCGGCGGCCCGCCCGCGCCGCCCGGCGGGCCACCGGGTTTGCCACCGCCAGCAGGGGCGCCGTCTTCAGGCGATTTACCGCAACCGGTCAGGGCCAGCGCGGCGACCAGCGCGAGCGCAACGGGAGCGACACGGCGCGACAACGGTTGCGTGGAGTTCCACATGAACATGGCAAGGCCCGCGATGAAAACGATTGAGGGGCGCCGGGACTGCGCGCGACGGCGCGCGGGGCCCGGCCGACCGACGCGGGCCGTGCAGGGCCGGTGGCGGTCAAGGACCGGCGAGTGTAAGCAAAGCCCGTGGAAACCCGCAGCTCTTGGCAAAACGTCCGCGAGCACGCTGTTTCTGCGCCAGCGGGAAGCCGCCGCCTATGCTCCGGACCATGCGCAAGGACCTGTCGTTGTCAGCCGTCGTGGCCGGGTTCGTGATCGTGCTGGTGGGCCTGACCAGCACGGTGGTGATCGTGTTCCAGGCGGCGGCCGCGCTCGGCGCTACGGCGGCGCAGACCGCTTCCTGGATCTGGGCGCTGGGCCTGGGCATGGGGCTGACCAGCCTCGGCATGAGCCTGTGGTGGCGTCGGCCGGTGGTGACGGCGTGGTCGACGCCGGGTGCGGCGTTGCTGGCAACCGCGGGAGTCGGCGTGCCGATGGACCAGGCGATCGGCGCCTTCCTGATCAGCGCGTTGCTCATCACGGCGGCCGGCTTCAGCGGTTGGTTCGAACGCGTCATGGACCGGATTCCGCAGGCGCTGGCAGCCGCGCTGCTGGCCGGTGTGCTGGCGCGCTTCGTGTTCGACGCCTTCGCGACGATGCAAGCCGAGCGGGCGCTGGTGGGGCTGATGTTCCTGGCCTACCTGGTGGGACGGCGATGTTGGCCGCGCTATGCGGTGCCCGGGGTACTGGCAGCGGGCGCGGCGATCGCTGCGGTGCAGGGGCGGCTGCATTTCGGCGGCATCGACTGGTCGCTGGCAGCGCCGGTGTTCGTGGCGCCGCACTTCACCGTGGCCGCCACGGTGGGCATTGCGCTGCCGCTGTTCGTCGTTACGATGGCTTCGCAAAACCTGCCGGGCGTGGCCGCGATCCGCGCCGCCGGCTACCCGGCCCCGGTTTCGAAGTTGGTGGGCGTGACCGGCGCTGCCACGCTGCTGCTGGCGCCCTTCGGCGGTTTCGCAATCAACCTGGCGGCCATCACCGCGGCCATCGGCATGGGCCGTGAGGCGCATGAAGACCCGGCACGGCGCTGGGTCGCCGGCGCGGCGGCCGGGGTGTTCTATATCGCGCTCGGGCTGATGGGCGGCGCCGTGGTGGGTTTGATCGCAGCCTTTCCGCGCGAGTTGGTGTTGGCGCTGGCCGGCTTCGCATTGCTCGGCACGATCGGCTCCGGGCTGGCGGCGGCGTTGCAGGAGCCGGCAGAGCGTGAAGCCGCGCTCATCACCTTCGCCGTCACCGCCAGTGGACTGACGCTGTGGGGCGTGGGTTCGGCGTTCTGGGGCGTGGTGGCGGGCAGCCTGGCGCTGGCGGTGGCGCGCCTCGGGCGTTAAAAGGGCCCCCAAGGCGGCTGTGCCGCAACCCCCCCCGGAGGGGGAGGAGAAAACTTCGGAGCGGCCGTGCGTTTTCTCATCAGCCCGCCCCACAGCAGCCGTGCGCCAGAATCGACCGCAGATGCCGACGCTCCGCCCCGTTCCGAGGATTCACTCGATGCTGCGTCGCTGGTACGCGGCGGCCCGCGGCGAGTATTGGTTTCCGCACGTGCCGCTGGCCCTGGCGCTGGGCATCAGTGGCCTGTTGCTGCTGCGACTCAATCTGGCCGCACGCTGGCCGCTGATCGCCGCGGACCTGGTGCACGGCCACTTCGATCTGCCGCCGGCACTGCTGCCGCCGCTGCTGGTCGGTGCGGCCATGTTGATCATGGCCATCGGCTTGTTGTGGCGTTCGCGTCTGGCCTGGATGATGGCCGTGCTGCTGGCCCTGACAGGCGCTGTCAGTCTGGTTCTGGGCACGCATTTCAGCGGCCATCTGTTGTTGGTGCTGTTCGCGCTGGTGACTGCGGCATTGCTGGCCGCGTGGCGGCAGTTCGACCGCAGCAGTGTTGCCGCCAGTACCTTGTTCGCGCTCACTTCGGTGGTGATGCTGCTGCTGTATGCCACCTTCGGCGCCTACTACTTGGGCAGTGATTTCAAACCCGCGATCACCGACCTGACCACCGCGCTGTACTACGCGCTGGTGACGATGAGCACCGTGGGCTATGGCGACATCATTCCCCAGACGCCCAACGGCAAGCTCTTCACGATCTCGATCATCATCCTGGGAGTGGCCGTGTTCGCCACTTCCTTGACGGCCGTCATCGCACCGATGGTCAGCAACAGCCTGCAGCGCATCGTCAATCGCAAAGGACCGCGCATGAAACGCGAGCACCACTTCGTGGTCGTCGGCAACGGCTCGTTGGCCATCAACACCGCGCGCGAGCTGGCGCGGCGAGGCCATGCCGTGACGCGCGTGCTTCGCAAGGCGCCCGACGACGGTGACGTGCACGAAGGCGACACCGACCTGGTGGTGGGCGATCCGAGCAGCGCAGACGTGCTGCGCGAGGCCGGCGCCCACCGTGCCGAGGCGGTACTGGCGATGATGGTCGACGACTCGGAGAACGCCTTCGTCATCCTGGCCGTTAAAGAACTCGGTGGCGGCGCGCGCACGGTGGCGGCCGTCAACGATGCGGCCAACCTGAGCCGGGTCAAACTGGCGCAGCCCGACGTGGTGATCTCGCCGCAGGTGCTCGGCGGTGAGCTGATCGCAATGGTGCTCAGCGGCGAAGAGGTCACACCGGACTTCGTGATGAAGCACGTGTTCCGCCGCCAGGACGTCTGAGCAGCCTGCGGCACACCCGATGCCGGCATGGCCTTGCCTTCGCGCCCCGGTCGCGCACCAGACGAAGCGCTACGCTGACGGCCCTATCCCAACCGGCAGAGCACCCCATGAGCGAGCAGCGCACCGACCTCAGCGGCCCCGATTTCGGCGCCGGCGTGGCTTTCAGCAAACTGGCCGACGACAAACCGCTGCTCGGCCACGCGCAAGGTGAGCCGGTGCTGCTGGTCAAGCGCGGCGACGCGCTGTTCGCTGTCGGTGCCACCTGTACGCATTACGGCGCACCGCTGGTCGACGGCCTGGTGGTCGGTGAAACCATCCGCTGCCCCTGGCATCACGCTTCGTTCTGCCTGCGCACCGGCGCCGCGGAGCGGGCGCCGGCCCTGGACGGGGTGCGCTGTTGGCAGGTCGAGCAGCGAGAAGCCACGGTGTTCGTCACCGGCAAGCAAGACGACGCAGCATCGGCCTCGCCCCGCGGGAACGCGGTCATGCCGAAAGCGATCGTCATCGTCGGCGGCGGCGCTGCCGGCAATGCCGCTGCCGAGATGCTGCGCCGTGAAGGCTACGGCGGCAGCATCACGATGCTCAGCGCCGACGATTCGCTGCCATGCGACCGGCCCAACCTGTCGAAGGACTACCTGGCCGGTGAGGCACAAGAAGACTGGATCGCGCTGCGGCCGCAGGCGTTTTATGAGGAACGAAAAATCGACCTGCGCCTGAACACCCGGGTCGAGGCCGTCGACACCGCAGCGCGCCAGGTCAGGCTCGCAGGTGGCGACACGCTGGACTACGACGCGTTGCTGCTGGCCACCGGCGCCGATCCGGTGCAGCTCGACATCCCCGGGGCCGAGCTGCCGCATGTCCACACCTTGCGCACCTGGGCCGACAGCCGGGCGCTGATCGCGCGGGCTGAGAAAGCCAAGCGCGCGGTCGTGATCGGCGCCAGCTTCATCGGCCTGGAGGTCGCGGCGTCGCTGCGCAAGCGCGGCATCGAAGTCCACGTGGTCGCGTCCGGCGAGGTGCCGATGCAGCGCGTGCTGGGCGAGTCGGCCGGCCGCTTCGTTCGCAAGCTGCACGAGGAACACGGCGTGCGTTTTCATATGGGCACCACCGCGGTTTCGATCGACGCGCTGCAGGTGGTGCTGGCTGACGGCCACGCCGTGGCAGCCGATCTGGTGGTGGTGGGCATTGGCGTGAAACCGGCGCTGGCACTGGCCGAAGCGGCCGGCCTGGCCGTCGACCACGGCGTCACCGTCGACCGCTTCCTCGCGACGAGCGTGCCGGGCATTTATGCCGCCGGCGACATCGCGCGCTGGCCCGACGCGGCCAGCGGCCAGCCGATTCGTGTCGAACACTGGGTGGTCGCCGAGCGCCAGGGTCAGGTGGCGGCGCGCAACATGCTCGGTGGTCGTGAAACCTTCGACATGGTGCCGTTCTTCTGGACCGCGATGTACGACCTGAAGCTGCGCTACATCGGGCACGCGGAAGACTACGACGAGGTCGTGATTGACGGCTCGTTGGCCGCACGTGACTGCAAGCTGAGCTATCGGCGCGGCGGCAAGACGCTGGCCGTAGCCGTGGTCGGCCGCGACATGGAAGGCCTGGACAGCGAAGTCGAGTTCGAGCGCGCAACGGGCGCACTCGAGCGCGGCTGATCAGCCGGATTTCGCAGCCGCCGCCTTCGCGCTTTCGACCCGTTCAGTGACGTCGCGCGCCACGGCGACCGAGCCGTCAACGGCACCGGCTGCGTCGCGCACCAGCGAAAAGCTCATCTCTGCATACAGCTTGCGGCCGGATTTGTGAACACCGCGCGTCAACGTGGCGCGCCCGCTGAGACGCAGCGTGCCGCTCTGCATCGCGGCTTCAAAACCGCGCCAGTGGGCAGCGCGCAGATGTTCGGGGACCATCATGTCCATGCGCTGGCCCACGGCCTCGTCGGCGCTGAAGCCGAACATGGCGGCGGCGCTGGCGTTCCAGCGTTCGACAACGCCTTCGCGGTTGGCGTAGACGACGGCTCCGCTCATGTGTTCGACGATCGCTGCGTCGAGCGCGGCGGTGGCGGGGGGTTGCAGTGCCATCCAGCGCTCAGGCCAGCTCGACGATCAACGACGGGTCGAAGCTCGCGTTCTCGACCACCCCGCCCGGGGCGTAACCGCGTGGGTTGGCGACAACGCGGGTGACGCCGATGCGGTAGTCGCAACTGTGGTGCACATGGCCGTGCAACCACAACGCAGGCTGCCAGGCCTCGATCTGCGCCTGCAAATCGGAGACGAAACAGGCGTTCAGCGGCGAGCCGGCAAAGCGTGCGGCGATGCTGCCGCGCGCCGGCGCGAAATGCGTGATCACCACCGTGGACCCCGGGTGCGGCTGCGCGAACTGCTGCTGCAGCCAGTCGACGCTGCGGTCGAACTGCAGTTGGGCCACTGCCGGTGTGAAGCGATCGTCGAAATCAGCGGCCACCCGGATGCGGGAGAAGTCGCGCACGCTCTCCAGCGCTTGGCGCAGGCCCTCTTCACGTTGCCGCGGTGTTTCGAGTAGCCGGTAGTCGGACCACAAGGTGCAGCCCAGGAAGCGCACGCCGCCGTGGTGCCACACCGCCTGTTCCAGCACGTGCACGTTCGAGCCGCTGGCGTGGGCGCGCAGATCGCGCAGCGTCGTCACCAGATCGCCGCCATAGAACTCGTGATTGCCGGCGACGAACAGCGTCGGCTGGCGGAACTGCCGCGCCCATTCGATCGCCCCGGCCGGGCGGTGCAGGTCGCCGGCGATCACCACCACGTCTGCATCGGTGGGCGGCGCGGGCATCGGTTGCACCGACAGATGCAGGTCGGACAGCAGCGCAATCTTCATCGTTGCGCTGCCGAAGGCCTGCCCCTGGCGCCGTCGGCGTCAGCCCCGCGATCGGACCCGCCGGCGCTCATACCTGCCGCTGGTTGACGAAGCGCCGCTGCACGTCATACGGAAACACGTCGAGCATGGCCCCGGCCTGGATGCGCTGCTTGTGCAGGTTCCAGTAGTCGGCATCGAGCAGTTCGGCGTGGTGCGCCAGGAAGGCTTTGCGCACCCGCGCATTGCCCAGCAGGAACGGGCCGAAGGTTTCGGGGAAGACGTCTTTCGGCCCGACATCGAACCAGACCGTGTCCCGCTCGGGTGATTCACCTTCGGGCACCGGCGGCACGCGGCGAAAGCTGCAGTCGCTCAGATACTCGATCTCGTCGTAGTCGTAGAACACCACCTTGCCCTGGCGTGTGATGCCGAAGTTCTTCCACAACATGTCACCGGGGAAGATGTTGGCCGCCACCAGGTCTTTGATGGCGTTGCCGTACTCGACGGTTGCGCGCGCAATGGCGGCTTCGTCGCCGGCTGCGGTTGCGTCTTTCAGGAACAGGTTCATCGGGATCATCCGCCGCTCGATGTAGGCGTGGTCGATGATGACTTCGGGCTCGCCGCCTTCGTCGCCGGTGAATTCCAGCAGGCTGGCGCAGGCGTTGCGCATCTCCTGGACCAATTCGGGCTCGAAACGCGCCAGCGGCAGCGCCACCTTGCTGTATTCCAGCGTGTCGGCCATGCGCCCGACCCGGTCGTGGCGCTTCACCAGCAGGTACTTGTCCTTGACCTGGGCGCGCGTGGTTTTTTTGGTGGCCGGGTAGTGGTCCTTGATCAGCTTGAAGACATACGGAAACGAAGGCAGGTCGAACACCAGCATCACCATGCCCTTGATGCCGGGTGCGATGCGAAAGCGGTCGCTGCTGTAGCGCAGGTGGTGCAGCAGGTCGCGGTAGAAGCTGTTCTTGCCCTGCTTGTGCAATCCGAGCGCGCTGTAGATCTCGCCGCGCGGTTTGCGCGGCATCAGCGATCGCAGGAAGTGCACATAGGCGCTCGGCACCGCCATGTCGACCATGAAGTAGGCGCGGGCGTAACTGAACAACATGGTGATGTCGTCTTCGGTGTAGAGCACCGTGTCGATCGTGAGCTGACCACTGGGCGTGTGCAGCAGCGGCAGCGCGATCGGCATCTGGGTGCCGCCGTCGATCATCCGCCCCACCACGTACGCCCCCTTGTTGCGGTAGAACAGGCTGGACAACACCTGGATCTGGAAGTTGGCGTTGCGCCCGAAGGCCCCCAGCTTGCGTTGCAGTTCGGCCACCACCTCGGCAGCGTCGCGCTGCAGATCTTCGAAGGGTGTTTGCAGCTCGAAGTCGCGCACCACTTGCACCCAGACATCGGCTCCGTGCCGCGGGCCGGGGTAGTAGGCGCGGTAGGTGGTGGGCCCGGCGACTTCGCCGATTTCGATGTATTCGGTGGACACCGCGGGCCGCACGAAGATGAAGTCGTTGTGAAAGTAGCTGCGGTGCAGCATCTTGGTCGTGACCGAATTGAAGAAAGTCTCGGCCAGTTCGGGCTGGCGGTGTTCGATCAGCAACCCGATGTAGAGCAGCTTGACCCGTTGCCAGACCTCGCTCGGCAGGGTGTCGGCGGCGAACTCGGTTTGCAGCCGGGCTTTGGTTTCCTGAACGCGCCGGTCGTAGAACTCGATGCGCTCGCGCATGGCGCGTTGCTGGCCGTGCCAGTCGGCACGCTCGAAACGGGCCTTGGCAGCGCGGTTGGTTTCGCTGAAGAGCCGGTAGTGGTGGTCGAAGCCGTCGAGCAGCGCCCGCGCGATGTCGATGGCCTGCGGGTCGCTGGAGTCGGGGGCGGGCATGCGCGAGTCCCTTTTAGGCTGGTGCGATGGGATTTAGTGGCCGCTGCGCCGAAGCATCGGCAAGAATCAAAGCCCCGTTTCGATATCGATCGGCAGACTCCGGCCGCAATGGCTGGCGCCTGCCCCAACACAGGGCACGCCATCATGACGCTTCACGACCTCTTGCAGTCCGGCGCCGACGACGCCGTGGCGATCGCGGCACCGGGCCGCCCGCCGTTGAACCACCGCGCGCTGCGCGCCCTGGTCGCCACCACCACGGCATCGCTCAATACAGCCGGCATCGGCCGCAACGACCGCGTTGCGATCGTGCTACCGAACGGGCCGGAAATGGCCACCTGCTTCGTGGCCTGCGCATCGGCCGTCACCAGCGCACCGCTGAACCCGGCCTACCGCGGTGAAGAGTTCGAGTTCTACCTGGACGACCTGCAGGCCAAAGCGCTGATCGTCGAGCGCGGCAGCGCGTCGCCCGCGCTGGAGGCCGCGCGCAAGCTGGGGGTGCGGGTGATCGAGTTGGTGGTGCCCGAGGGCGCTGCAGCCGGGGCCTTCGAACTCGACCCCGGCGCGGGTGCTGGTGCTGATGCCGAGACGGCCGCCGCTTGCGACCACGGCGGGCCTTCTCAGGCCGACGACGTCGCGATGGTGCTGCACACCTCGGGCACCACCTCCAAGCCGAAGCGGGTGCCGCTGTCGGTGGCGAACCTGTGTGCCTCGGCCGGGCACATCGCCGCCACACTGCGCTTCACGCCGCAGGACACGGGGCTGAATATCATGCCGCTGTTCCACATCCACGGCTTGATGGCCGGCCTGCTGGCGCCGTTGTCGGCGGGCTCGCAGGTGTTCTGCACCCCGGGCTTCAATGCGCTGCGCTTCTTCAAGTGGATGGACGAGGCCAAGCCCACCTGGTATTCGGCCGTGCCGACCATGCACCTGGCGATTGCCACCCGCGGCAAGCACAACGCCGAGGTGTTGGCGCGCCATGCGCTGCGCTTCGTGCGGTCGTCGTCGTCGGCCATGCCGCCGCAGTTGATCCAGCAGATCGAGACCCTGTTCCGGGCGCCCTTGATCGAGTCCTACGGCATGACCGAAGCGGCGCACCAGATGACGTCGAACCCATTGCCGCCCGCAGCCCGCAAGCCCGGCTCGGTGGGCATGGCGGCCGGCCCGGCGGTGCGCATTCGTGGTGAGGACGGCTTCGTCGGACCCGGGGAAGTCGGCGAGATCGTGATCCGCGGCCCCAATGTCACCGCAGGCTACGAAAGCAACGACAAGGCCAATGCCGAAGCCTTCGTCGAAGGCTGGTTTCGCACCGGCGACCAGGGCACGCTCGACGCCGAGGGCTACCTCAGCATCACCGGGCGGCTGAAAGAGATCATCAACCGCGGCGGCGAGAAGGTCAGCCCGCGCGAGATCGACGAGATCCTGCTCGACCACGTGTCGGTGGCGCAGGTGGTGGTGTTCGGCGCGCCGCACAAGCGGCTCGGTGAAGAAGTGGCGGCGATGGTGGTGCTGCACGAAGGCCACGAATGCACCGAGCGCGAACTGCAGCAGTTCGTGGCCCAGCGCGTGGCCGGCTACAAGGTGCCGAAGAAGATTCTGTTCGTCGAAGAACTGCCCAAGGGCGCCACCGGCAAGCTGCAGCGCATCGGCCTGGCGCAGCGCATCGGCCTGGGTTTCGGCTCCTACGTGATGGGTGAGTTTTAGGCGATGAAGATCACACCATGAAGATCACGCCATGAAAATTACAGTCGTCGGAGCCGGCGCCATTGGCGGCTATCTGGGCACGAAGCTGGCGCTGGCTGGCGAGCAGGTCACGTTCATTGCCCGCAACAAAAACCTGGCGGCGATCAACGCCAGCGGTTTCAGATTGCTGTTGCCCGACGGTAGCGAGCAGCACGCGCACACCGTGCGCGCGGTGCAGGACCCGGCCGAAGCCGGACCGCAGGACGTGGTCATGCTCACCACCAAGGCGCACCAGGTGGCCGAACTGCTGCCAGGAATGCGCGCCCTGTTCGGACCGCAGACCATGGTGGTCACGATGACGAACGGCCTGCCCTGGTGGTACTTCCAGAAGCTGCCCGGCGCCTATGAAGGGCGCGCGCTGGTCAGCGTCGATCCGGGCGGCGTGCTGGCTGCGGGCATCGAGGTCGACCGCCTCGTCGGCAGCATCGTCTACCCGGCAGCCGAACTGGTGGCGCCGGGGGTGGTGCGGTTGGTCGAAGGCAATCGCTTTTCGCTGGGCGAGCTCGACGGTGCGCGCAGCGAGCGGGTCGAAGCGCTGAGCCAGGTGATGATGGCCGCGGGCTTCAAGGCGCCGGTGTCACGCGACATCCGCAGCGAGATCTGGGTCAAGCTCTGGGGCAACCTGAGCTTCAACCCGATCAGCGCGCTGACCCACGCGACGCTCGAAGAGATCTGCCGCTTTCCGCAGAGCCGGGAACTGGCGGCACGCATGATGACCGAAGCCCGCAGCGTGGCCGAGAAGCTGGGGGTGCGCTTCAAGGTGTCGCTGGAACAGCGCATCGCCGGCGCCGAAGCGGTGGGGGCGCACAAGACCTCGATGTTGCAGGACGTGGAACACGGCCGCGCGCTGGAGTTGCAAGCGTTGGTGGGCAGCGTGGTGGAGCTGGCGCGCATCACCGACACGCCCACACCCAGCATCGACGCGGTGCACGCGCTGGCGTCCTTGCTGTCGCAGACGTTGGGTGCGCAACAGGGGCGGTTGCAGGTGCAGAGCGGCTGACGAGTTGGTAGCTGCGCTGACTTCGCCTTCACCGTTGGCTTCGAACGCCAGGGGATGCCGAGCCTCAGCTCGCCACAGCCACCCGCGACAGGCTGAAGTCGCCGACCCGCGTGCCTTGCGCGTCGACGGTCACCACGGCCCCGGCCGGCAGTGCGGTCCAACCCGGCTCGGCGTCGCACAGCGGCTCGCTCGCAACGGTGGTGCCGGATTCGTTCTGCTTCAGGTAGAGCGAAGGCGGTTGGGCATCGGTCGACACCCTGAAGGCGATCAGTTGCTCACCGTCGGACAGCACCGCCGCGAAGCGCAGCGCTGCTTCGACGCCGCGTTCCTGCATCAGCGCCGCGGTTTGCGCCAATACCGAACGCATCGCGTCGGCCAGGTCCAGGCCCTCTTCCAGCCGCGCCAGTGCCAGCAAGAACAGCAGTTCGGAGTCGGTGGCGCCGCGTCGCGCGGCGTACAGCGTGTCGGGCAACCACGATTCGATCGTGCGGCGCACCTGCCCGTAGCCACCGATCTGCCCGTTGTGCATGAACAGGTGGCGGCCGTGGCGGAAGGGATGACAGTTGTGGCGGGAAATGCCGCCGGTGGTCGCGGCGCGCACGTGGGCGAAGAACAGCCGCGAGCGCAGGGTTTGCGACAACGCCAGCAGGTTGTCGTCGGACCAGGCCGGCATCACCTCGCGGTAGACACCGGGCTCTTCACGGTCGCCGTACCAGCCGATGCCGAAACCGTCGCCGTTGGTCTGCACCTTGGCGCGGTCGGCGTGCAGCGACTGCTGCATCAGCGAATGCCGCGGCTTGGCGATCAGCTCTTCCAGGAAGAGCGGTTGTCCGAAGTAGGCGGCAAGACGACACATGGTGGGGCGGCGCGCTTTCGCGTTGGCCTGCGAGATTGTCCAACGGGCTGTCGCTATGCATCGACAACGCGCGGGGCCGCCTTGACGCCGACACCACGGTCGGTCGTGGCATTCGACACGCTAGTCCCCGTTTGGTTCTAGTTCAACTGCAGGTTGCCCTTCTTGATCACCGCGGCCCACTTGGCGGCTTCGACCTGGCTGCGTGCGATGGCCGCCTCGGTCGTGCCGCCGGTAACGACCATGCCGAGTGAGGCCAGTTTCTGCGCCACCACCGGCTCCTTCAGGATTGCATTGACCTCGAGGTTCAGCCGCGCCACGATGTCTTGTGGTGTCTTCGCCGGCACGAACAGGGTGTAGTTGGTGGCCGACTCGTAACCTGGCAAGCCGGCTTCCGCCATCGTCGGTACATCGGGCAACACGGCTGAGCGCGTGCGGCTGGCCACTGCCAGCGCGCGTTCCTGACCCGACTTCAGGAACGGCAGGTGCGCCGGAATGCTGTCGATCGCCATCGGAATGCGCCCGGCCACCAGGTCGGGCAGCAGTTGCGACGTACCCTTGTAAGGCACGTGCACGATGTCGACCCCGGCCATCTGTTTGAACATCTCGGCATTCAGATGCTGCAAGCCGCCGACGCCGGTAGAGCCGTAGCTCAACTGGCCGGGCTTCGATTTGGCCAGCGCAATCAGCTCGGCCACGTTCTTCACCGGCAGGGCAGCGTTGACGATCAGGCCGACCGTGCCGTAGCCCAGTTCCAGCACCGGAATGAAGTCGCGCTGCGGATCGAAAGAGAGATTCTTGTGGACATGCGGCGCGATCGCGTAGTCGACGATGCTGCCCAGCAGCAGCGTGTAGCCGTCGGGCGCGCTGCGGGCCAGCGCGGCGGCGCCGATGGTGGCCCCCGCGCCAGGCTTGTTGTCGACCACCACGCTCTGGCCGATGCGCGGCGCTAGGTGCTCGGCCACCAAGCGCGCCACGGTGTCGACACCGCCGCCGGGCGGGTAGGGCGAGATCATCGTCACCGTGCGCGAAGGCCAGGTG
>JALYUN010000129.1 GCA_030853725.1 Pseudomonadota bacterium
GTGCGCGTGCGGGTGCGATATGCGCGCAAGCCGGCAGCGGCCGGCGTGGCGCCATCGTCGGAGCTGAGCCTCGCGCTCGAAAGCCAGGGGCCCGAAGGCATCCTCGCAATCGACAGCGGCGAAGGCAACCTGGGTGCCAAGATCGCGGTCACGGCCGCGACTCTGGCGACCGCGTTGATCGCCAACGGTACGCCGCAGCAAGCGGGGCCCGACGGCGATGGCAGCGGCGTCGTGCTGCAGACGCTGCTGGTGGCCGCGGTCGGGCTGTCCAGCTTCCTGGAGCGCGGCAACCTGGTGCTGCACAGCGCCGAACTGGTGACCGAGGGCGGTTCGATCCCGGCCGGCAAGGCCATGCGGCTGAAGATCGACTACTCGGTGGCCGCCACCGTGACCGGCATCGACGTCGGGGTGCTGGCGGTGCAGATGAACCCGAATCAGCCGTTCCGGGTGCGGGTGCGCGAGGTGGTCCTGAGCTTCTTCCCCGACGCGCGGGGGCTCGAGAAGATTTACCTCGACTACAGCCGCAGTTCGCTCGAAGTCGAAGACCCCGGTGGCTGGAAGGTGCAGGGCCCGGGTTCGCTGTTCGACGTGCTCGGCACGCGTTCGGGTCGCGGCTCGATGTGGATCGAGGTCGACCTGCGCTTCAAGCTCGACCTCGGCCCGGTCAAGGTCAGCGGCGTTACGCTGCGCGGCACGCTCGGCGACGACGGCAAGCTCACCGGGTCGATGCGCGGGCTCGACGCATCGATTGCGCTCGACCCGATGGTCACCGGCGACGGCGCGGTCGGTCTCACACCCGCCGGCTTTCATGCCGCGCTCGAAGTGGCGGTGCTGCCGCTCGGCGGTCTGGGCGCGCGTGCCGATGTCGAGACCGACGGCGACATGGTCAAGCTCGCGCTCGGCGTCGACTTGCCGGGGCCGTTGCCGCTGGCCAATACCGGCCTTGCGATCTACGGGCTCGGCGGTGTGTTCGTGGCCAACGGTCGGCCGAAGCCCGTGCCACCCGGCGCAGACCCGGTGCAGGCCGCACTCGACTGGGACTACACCGAAGTCGGCGCCTTCGTGCCCGCATCTGCGACCAGCTACGGCCTCGAAGCGGTGATCGGCACCGCCGCCGATCTCGGCTTCACATTCAGCGCCCGCGCCGGCCTGTTCGTCACCACGCCCGACATCGTGGTGCGCGGTTCGGTCGAAGGCCGCTATATGGGCCCGCGCATGAAGATCGCCCGCGGCGGCAACGACCTTTCAGCGCTGCAGGCCAAGGGGGTGGTGTTGATCGACCCAGCCGACGGCGTCACTGTTGCCGTCGAAGGCAAGTACGAGATCCCGCACATCTACACCACGATCGTGCCGGTGGGTGCGCACTTTCCGACCAAGTCGGCCGACTGGTTCATCCACCTGGGCTCTGACGGCTACACCACGGTGCCGAGCGAAAGTCGCGAGCGCGGCCCGGTGCGCAGCATCTTCCTGCCCGAACTGGTCGGCCAGGAGTCCGACGGCTACTTGATGATGCGCGGCAACGGCGTGCACAAATGGCCACGCGGCGGCCCCTACACCTTCGGGCCGGGCAGCTTCGTGGTCGCCTTCGGCATCGGCTTCGACATCGTCTACGGCTTGAAGCCAGTGCTGTGGGCCGATGTCTTCCTGCGCGCCGACATTCTGGTGGCGACCCACCCGCTCAGCTTTGTCGGCGTCGGCACGATCGGCGGCGGGCTCCACATTGCCGTCTTCTCGGTCGGCATCGACGCCACCGTCAATGTGCAACTGGTCGACGGCTCACCGCCGCACCTGAAGGCCGAGCTCTGCGGCACCATCGACCTGTTCTTCCACGAGATTCGCAAGTGCGTGACGCTGGAGTACGGCAGCCCGGCCAAGACCGAGATGCCGGCGCCGACCGAACATCCGCTCGACGGCCACGCCCATTCGCTGGTGGACGACCGCTACCACCGCCTGCAGCCGCTGGCAACGCGGCTAGAAGACGCCGTGACTGAGAACGCGGTGTGGCCCGACAGCATTCCGCTGCTGGCCTTCAGCAGCGCGCCCGCGCTTAACTTGGCCAGCGCGCAGTTCCCCGATGTCTCAAGTTACCCTGAAGGCAAACAGCGGGCGTTGCCGATCGGCAGCGAATTGCTGCAGTACCGATGGGAGCTGTTCGGGCTCGACCTGATCGACGCCACCGAAGGCGATGTGCGGGTGGCCGGTGCCTTCAGCAGCGCCTGGCTCGACGGCAAGAACGGCGACGCGGCAGGGCAGGCGCAGCCGGCCGAGCTGGCGCTGATGACGCCCTTCGGTGACCTGTGGCTGCACGCGCTGGCCGACGCCGGCAACGGCCTGGCGACGCCGCCCCTGCCGCAACGCGCCGACATCTGC
>JALYUN010000176.1 GCA_030853725.1 Pseudomonadota bacterium
CGAAGGACCAGCTCGTCTTCGCCACCCAGAGCACGCACAAGCTGCTGGCCGGCATCAGCCAGGCGAGCCAGGTGTTGGTGCAGGACGCTGCGGAACGCAAGCTCGACCGGAACCTCTTCAACGAGGCCTACCTGATGCACACCAGCACCAGCCCGCAGTACGCCATCATCGCCAGTTGCGATGTGGCTGCGGCCATGATGGAAGCGCCCGGCGGGCCGGCGCTGGTGGAAGAAAGCATCAGCGAATCGCTGGACTTCCGGCGTGCCATGCGCAAGGTCGAAGCCGAGTTCGGCAAAGACTGGTGGTTCACGGTCTGGGGGCCGGACAAACTGGTCGAATCCGGCATCGGCCGTTCAGCCGACTGGATCCTGAAGAAGAACGCCAAGTGGCACGGCTTCGGCGCGCTGGCCGATGGCTTCAATCTGCTGGACCCGATCAAGTGCACGATCGTCACGCCGGGGTTGAACATTTCCGGCAAGTTCGACACCACCGGCATTCCGGCGTCGATCGTCACCAAGTTTCTAGCCGAGCACGGCGTTGTCGTCGAGAAGACGGGGCTCTATTCGTTTTTCATCATGTTCACGATCGGCATCACCAAAGGCCGGTGGAACACGTTGCTGACCGCGCTGCAGCAGTTCAAGGACGACCACGATCGCAACGCGCCGATGTGGCGCATCCTGCCGGAGTTCTGTGCGGTTCACCCGCGCTATGAGCGCATGGGTCTGCGCGATCTGTGCCAGGCCATCCACGACCTGTACGCCAAAGGCGACATCGCCAGGCTGACGACCGAGATGTACCTGTCGGAAATCACTCCGGTGATGAAGCCGAGTGATGCTTTCGCTCACATTGCACACCGCAAGACCGAACGGGTGCCGATCGACGAACTGGAAGGGCGTTTGACAACCGCGCTGTTGACGCCGTACCCGCCCGGGATTCCGCTGTTGATTCCCGGTGAACGCTTCAACAAGAAGATCGTCGACTACCTGCGCTTCACGCGCGAGTTCAACGCCGCGTTTCCGGGCTTCGACACCGACGTGCACGGGCTGGTCGAAGACGAACTCGGTGCCGATGGGCGACGCCGCTATTACGTCGACTGTGTGCGCGAAGACGTACCCGCTCCGGCGTCGATCCCGCCGGCTGAAGCCGTGGCGCGGGCACCGTCCTTCAAAAAGCCGGTGAAGCGCGCTGCGGTCAAAGCAAAGGCGGCTACGGCCACAAAAACGCGTGGCACCACGCGGCGCAAGTCCGTCGCATGAGCGCGACCCGCGCCGGCAGATCACGATCGAGGGCGCAGCATGAGGTTGCTCGGCAATGCATGCGTCTGCGGTAGTACCGGCGGCGCCACCAGACTTTTCGAAACCAGGGACTACAACTTCGGCGCCACGAACCAACGCGCCGACTTCATGAAATGCCGCGGGTGCGATGCCCTGTTCCCCGACAGCTTTCCCTCGGCAGATACGCTGGCCGAGGCCTATGCCAGTTACTACACCACGCCGAAGGCCCGGCATGGCGCGAGAAAGTGGTTGCGCAAGCTGATCGACGCCACGCGCCGGCGTCACCTGCTGCGCGGCACGCCGGCATCGTCGGCGTCGGTACTCGACTACGGTTGCGGCTCGGGCGAGTTTCTGGTTTCGCTGGCCGATGCGGGCTACCGCAGCCGCTTGACCGGCACCGACATCAGTCAACCCCAGGGGTACAGGACCGAGGCCTTTCAGTGGCAAACGCTGGAAGCATTCGAGCGGAACGGAGCGCCGTACGACTGGATCACGCTCAGCCACGTCATCGAGCATCTGGCGGATCCACAGTCGGTGCTGCGCCGATTGAAGCGGGTCTGTGCGCTGGGTGGCAGCGTCTGGATCTCGACGCCGAACGCCCGATCGGTGCTCATCAGCGCGTTTCGCGGCCACGCGCGTGACCTCGACTTTCCACGGCACCGGCAGGTCTACTCCCGGGAAAGTCTGAGGATGCTTCTGGAGCAGGCCGGCTTCCAGGTTGCCTTCGCGTCTTCTCCGCGGGTCGACGCGGTGCTGAATTTCGCCAGTTGTGCCAGGAACCTGCGGCGGGACCCGAACTTCGGCCGACTGCGCCAGTGGGTGGTCTTGACCACCGCACTGTGGCGCCTCGCCCTGCACCTTTTGAAACCGAGGTTCTGGCGTTCCAACGATTCACCCGAGATCGTCGCGATCGCGACTGCGGCAACCCCGGCAACGTCAGAGATTCGCGCGCGCCACTAAGCCCGAACCGGCCAAATTGCCAGTTTCCACGGCCGCGCCCTTGCGGTAGGCTTCGGCCCGCCGCGAGATAGCACCTGACGCTATCGTTCGCCTTAACCACGTCAGTCGAGGAATCAAGATGAGAGCACTGGGCGCTGAATTTTTCGGGACTTTCTGGTTGGTGTTGGGCGGCTGCGGCAGCGCGGTTCTGGCCGCGGCTTTCCCCCAACTCGGTATCGGTTTCGTCGGTGTCTCGCTGGCCTTCGGTTTGACGGTGTTGACCATGGCTTTCGCCATCGGCCATATTTCGGGCTGCCATCTCAATCCTGCGGTGTCGGTGGGGCTGTGGGCGGGCGGCCGTTTCGCGGCTAAGAAACTGCTGCCGTACATCGCCGCGCAGGTGCTCGGCGGCATTGCAGCGGGTGGCGTCCTGTACCTGATCGCCAGCGGCAAGGCCGGGTTCGACCTGGTTGGCAGCGGCTTCGCCAGCAACGGCTACGGTGCGCATTCACCGGGTGGCTTTTCGCTGCAGTCGGCGCTGATCTGCGAAGTCGTGATGACTGCGTTTTTTCTGGTTGTCATCCTCGGCGCCACCGACAAGCGGACGCCCGGCGGTTTCGCACCGATCGCCATCGGCCTTTGCCTGACGCTGATCCACTTGATCAGCATTCCAGTGACCAACACATCGGTGAACCCTGCGCGCAGCACCGGCGTGGCGGTCTATGTGGGAGGTTGGGCCACGAGCCAGTTGTGGCTGTTCTGGGTGGCGCCGATCGTCGGGGCCTTGATCGGCGCCGGTATCTACCGATTGATCGCTGGTGAAGAAGAGCGTTCGATGGGTGACGCCCTGACTGCCGCGCGGCCCGGTTCCGCGTCCACCAAGGTGCGCTGAGCACTGCCGCCGGGAACGATCTGATTGCCGCGGACCGCAAGGTCCGTCGAACAGTCAGACCGTGGCCCGGCGCCGGCCGCTCATCCCAGAGCGACCGCTCCTGCCCCCATCGCCTGGCTGAAACCGCCGTCGACATAGGTGATTTCGGCGGTGACGCCGGCAGCCAGGTCCGACAACAGGAACGCAGCGACGTTGCCGACATCGTCGATCGTCACGTTGCGCCCCAGCGGCGCGGCCTTGGCCACCACGTCGAGGATCGTGCTGAAACCCTTGATGCCGGCCGATGCCAAGGTCTTGATCGGCCCGGCCGAAATGCCGTTGACCCGAATGCCGCGTGGCCCCAGGCTCTGCGCCAGATAGCGCACGCTGGCTTCGAGCGACGCCTTGGCCAAGCCCATCGTGTTGTAGTTGGGCACCGCCCGCAGCGCACCCAGATAGGACAGCGTCAACAGCGCGCCGCCTGGGCGCAGGTAGGGCAGTGCGGCCTTGGCCAACGCCGGAAAGCTGTAGGCCGAAATGTCGTGTGCGATGCGGAAGTTTTCGCGCGTGATGCCTTCGAGAAAGTCGCCGCCGATGGCCTCGCGCGGCGCGAAGCCGATGGCGTGCAGCAAGCCGTCGAACTGCGGCCATGCCTGCGACAGGTCTTGCATCATCGCGGTGATCTGCTCGTCGCTCGACACGTCGCAGTCGAACACCAACTGCGAATCGAACTCGGCCGCGTACTCGGTGACGCGGTCTTTGAAGCGGTCGCTGACATAGCTGAAAGCCAACTCGGCCCCCTGCGCCCGACAAGCGCGCGCGACGCCATAAGCGATGGACCGGTTGGACAACACGCCGGTAATAAGAAAGCGCTTGCCTTGCAAGAAACCCATGACGACTCCATGTTGGGTGGCAGGACCGGAAGCGCCTGCGGCCCCCGAAGATTCTGTCATGAGCACTAAAGGAGTCTCTCGTTAGCGGCGGAGCGCAACTCGGCAGTCTTGCCAGCTCCGAATCGCGGGCTATAATCCCATCCTTCGCCTACGGCAAACTGGATGGCGTATCAACCAAGCCAGTAGGCGGCGTTGAGAAGGGGATCAGGCACTGGTGAGGCAGTGAGCAAAGCCCGATGAAGCGCGAATCAGGCAGCAAGCAACGGCGAAGTTTGACCGGACTCTGCACGGCGGACAGGCGAATGGGCGGAGTTCTCCAGCCCTTTTTTTTTGCCCGTGCACTTTGCGGCATGGGGTGGACAGCCGGGCAGGAAGTTCGAAACAGCAATGACAGGAGCGAGTGGTTTGGCCAGTAGTGGTGTTCGGCGACAAGGTTCGCAGGGAATGGCGCAGCGCGGAAACCCGCGCGGGGCGCGGCCGTCTGCTGTGCCTGGACGGCGCGCGGTCGCCCCGCCACTGCCTACTGCCGAAGAGATCGCTGCCCGCGTCGGCTGGCGCCAGGCTATCGAGGCCAGCGTCAGCGGGCTCGGCTACCAACTGGTCGATGTCGAACGCGGCCAGCGCGGCCTGCTCCGAATCACGATCGATCGCATTGCGGGCCGCACCTATGGCAC
Organism: Pseudomonadota bacterium; assembly: GCA_030853725.1. GTDB lineage: Bacteria > Pseudomonadota > Gammaproteobacteria > Burkholderiales > Burkholderiaceae_C > Rubrivivax. Next base: position 4,652 of record JALYUN010000176.1, read on the forward strand.
ACGCATGGTCGCCCAGACTGGCGGCGACGAGGCGGCTCCGGTTGGCGAGGACAGCGAATTCGTCAACGTCGAAGACTGCGAACAAGTCACGCGGCAACTGCAATACGTGCTGCAAGTAGAAGGCCTGGATTACGCGCGGCTCGAAGTTTCCTCGCCGGGGCTCGACCGCCCGCTTCGTGCCGAAGCCGATCTGCAGCGTTTCGTGGGCGCCGAGATCAGCATCGTTTTGAAAGAAGCTTTCGAAGGCCGCAAAGTCTGGCAGGGCGTGCTGGGGCAGGCCGACGGCGGCAACTGGCAACTGACATTCAGTGAAGGTGCCAAGAAGGCGCTTCGCAAAGAGCAAGGGGTCGAGCGGGTGCTCGGCTTCAGGATGGACGAAGTGCGCGAAGCGCGCCTCGTGCCGGTGGTGGATTTCAAGGGCCGCAAGACCGGCGAGCGCGCGCAAGACGGCGCTTCGCAGGCGGGCCCTGCAGAGGGTTCGCAACAGGTGGCGGGCCGCTCGGGCACGCACCGAGCGGATACAGACGGAGGCTGAAGGAAGCGATGAACCGCGAAATGTTGATGCTGGTCGATGCGATCTCTCGTGAGAAGACGGTCGAACTGGAAATCGTGTTTGGCGCGGTCGAGGCGGCACTCGCTTCGGCCACCAAGAAACTCAATGGCGGCGAGGTCGACATCCGCGTTGCAGTCGACCGCGACACCGGCGAATACGAAACCTTTCGCCGTTGGCTGGTGGTGCCCGACAGTGCCGGGTTGCAAAACCCCGACGCCGAAGAGCTGTTGTCCGAAGCACTGGAACGCATTCCCGACATCGAGGAAGGCGACTACATCGAAGAGGCGATCGATTCGCTGACGATCGGGCGCATCGGCGCGCAAGCGGCCAAGCAAGTCATCCTGCAAAAGATTCGCGACGCCGAGCGCGAGCAGTTGCTGAACGACTTTCTGGCACGTGGCGAGAAAATCTTCGTCGGCACTGTCAAGCGTCTGGACAAGGGCGACATCATCGTCGAGAGCGGGCGCGTCGAAGGGCGCCTGAAGCGCTCTGAAATGATTCCGAAAGAGAACCTGCGCAGCGGGGACCGCGTGCGCGCTTTCCTGATGGGCATCGACAACACGCTACGGGGCCCGCAGATCATGCTGTCGCGCAGCGCACCGGGTTTCATGATCGAGTTGTTCGCGCAAGAGGTGCCCGAAATCGAGCAAGGTTTGCTCGAGATCAAGAGCTGCGCCCGCGACCCGGGCAGCCGCGCCAAGATCGCTGTCGTCAGCCACGACCGCCGGGTCGACCCGATCGGCACATGTGTCGGCGTGCGCGGTTCGCGTGTGAACGGCGTTACGAACGAAGTGGCCGGCGAGCGCGTCGACATCGTGCTGTGGTCCGACGACCCGGCGCAATTCGTGATCGGTGCGCTGGCGCCGGCCAACGTGCAGAGCATCGTCGTCAATGAAGAAACGCATGCGATGGACGTCGTGGTCGACGAAGAAAACCTGGCCATTGCCATCGGACGTGGCGGTCAGAACGTGCGCCTGGCGTCGGAGCTGACCGGCTGGCGCATCAACATCATGACGGCCGAAGAGTCGCAAGCGAAGCAGGGTGCCGAATCGGACTCGGTGCGCAAGCTGTTCGTCGACAAGCTCGACGTCGATGTGGAGGTGGCCGACATCCTGATTGCCGAAGGCTTCGCGAGCCTGGAAGAGATTGCCTACGTTCCGCTGCAGGAAATGCTCGAGATCGAATCCTTCGACGAAGACACGGTGCAAGAGCTTCGTACCCGCGCGAAAGACGCGCTGCTGACGATGGAGATCGAAAAGGAAGAGCAGGTGGCCGAGGTTTCGCAGGACTTGCGCGACCTGGAGCTCGACGGCGAAGGCTTGTCGAATGAGTTGATCGCCAAGCTGGCGGTCGGCGGCATTCACACCCGCGACGACTTGGCCGATCTGGCTGTCGACGAATTGACCGATCTCTCAGGGATCAAGGATGAGCAAGCCAAGATCCTGATCATGAAAGCGCGCGAGCACTGGTTCACTGCGGACACCTGAGCGTCTGCACCAACCGAACCCATCTGTAAAAAATCCGCACAAGCCCGCACAAGAACCCCGAGGAAATCCACTTTATGGCCGTGATCACCGTCGCCCAGTTTGCCGCGCAGCTCGGTCGCCCGACCACGGCGCTGATCGAGCAACTGCAGTCGGCCGGCGTCACCAAGCAGTCGCCCGACGACGCGCTGACCGAAACCGACAAGGAGCGTCTGCTCGACTTCTTGCGCACATCGCATGGCACGGCTGCCGGCGGCGAGCGCAAGAAGATCACGCTGACGCGCAAGACTTCCACCGAGATCAAGCAGGCGGATGCGAGCGGCCGTGCCCGCACGATCCAGGTCGAGGTGCGCAAGAAGCGCACCTTCGTCAAGCGCGACGACGCTACCCCGGCAGTTGAAGTGCCGCCTGGACCGAGCGCCGAAGAGTTGGACCTGCAGCGCCGCGAAGTAGAAGCGCAGGCGCAGGCCGAAGCGATTCGCGTGCAGGAAGCCGAACTGGCCGCCGCGCGCGCCGCACGTGAAGAACAGGAACGTGCCGCGCAT
>JALYUN010000204.1 GCA_030853725.1 Pseudomonadota bacterium
GCAGATGGGAACGCCGCGCCCGATCAACGTGGGCGCCGACGGCTCGCAGCGCTTGTCCGTCGCTCAGGCGACGCTGCTGCTTGTTCGCGTGGCGGCAGCCCGGTGTGCTGCGTCAGCACCGCGCCCGGCGCCGGCGTGCTGTTCTTGCGCCGCGCGCTGACATAGCCGGTACCGGCCACGGGCTGGAAGTTCGGGATCAGGTGGTGCTTGCCGTTGCCGATCAGGTCGGCGCGGCCCATGTCCTTCAGCGCTTCGCGCAGCAACGGCCAGTTGGCCGGGTCGTGCCAACGCAGGAAGGCCTTGTGCAGCCGGCGCCGGCGTTCGCCGCGCACGGTGTCGACCTTCTCTGCGCGTGCCGGGTCGCGGCTGATCCCTTTCAGCGGGTTCAGGTCGGTGTGGTACATCGCGGTAGCCGTGGCCATAGGGCTCGGATAAAAAGTCTGCACCTGGTCGGCCTTGAAGCCGTTGCGCTTGAGCCAGATCGCCAGGTTCATCATGTCCTCGTCCGACGTGCCCGGGTGCGCGGCGATGAAATACGGGATCAGGTACTGCTTCTTGCCGGCCTCGGCGCTGTACTGCTCGAACAGCTTCTTGAACTTGTCGTAGCTGCCGATGCCCGGCTTCATCATTTTCGAAAGCGGCCCGCCTTCGGTGTGCTCCGGCGCGATCTTCAGGTAGCCGCCCACATGGTGCGTGACCAGCTCCTTGACGTACTCCGGCGACTGCACCGCCAGGTCGTAGCGCAACCCCGAGCCGATCAAGATCTTCTTGACGCCGCGTAGCGACCGCGCGCGGCGGTACATTTTCACCAGCGGCCCGTGGTCGGTGTTCAGGTTCGGGCAGATGCCGGGGTAGACGCAACTCGGCTTGCGGCAGGCGGCTTCGATCGCGGTGCTCTTGCAGCCGATGCGCCACATGTTGGCGGTAGGACCACCCAAATCGCTGATGACGCCGGTGAAGCCTTTCACCTTGTCGCGGATCTCTTCGATCTCGCGGATCACGCTGTCTTCGCTGCGGCTCTGGATGATTCGGCCCTCGTGTTCGGTGATCGAGCAGAAGGTGCAACCACCGAAGCAGCCGCGCATGATGTTGACGCTGAAGCGGATCATTTCCCAGGCCGGGATCTTGGTGGTGCCGTCGTGCCCACCGTGCTCGTCGGCGTAGGCCGGATGCGGGCTGCGGGCGTACTCCAGGTCGAAGACCTGGTCGATCTCGGCGGTGGTCAGCGGGATCGGCGGTGGTGTGATCCAGACATCGCGCGCGTTGGCGCCGCTGCCATGGCGTTGCACCAGCGCGCGGGCGTTGCCGGGGTTGGTTTCCAAATGCAGCACCCGGTTGGCATGGGCGTACAGCACCGGGTCGGACTTGACCTGCTCGTAGGCCGGCAGGCGAATCACGGTGCGCTCGCGCGGGGGCAGTTGCACGGCGCCGGTCTTGCGGGAGATCGGCATCGCCACCACCGGGTCGGCCGCCGGGACTTCGCCGGTTTCCTTGGCGCAGCTTTCGCCAACCGAGGCAGCCGCTTCGCCGGTCGTCAGGTACGGATTGATGAAGGTGTCGACACGACCGGGTCGGTCGACGTCGGTCGAGTCGATCTGGTGCCAGTCGGCCAGCGCTTGGGCGTGCGCGTCGCGCACCATGAACGCGGTGCCGCGGATGTCGGTCAGGCTCTCGATCGACTGGCGCGCCGCCAAGCGGTGCGCCACTTCGATCACTGCACGTTCGGCGTTGCCGTACAGCAGCAGGTCAGCCTTGCTGTCGACCAGGATGCTGCGGCGCACCTTGTCTTGCCAGTAGTCGTAGTGCGCAATGCGGCGCAGGCTGGCTTCGATGCCGCCGATCACCACTGGCACGTCTCCGAAGGCCTCCCTGCAGCGCTGCGTGTAGACCAGTGTGGCGCGGTCCGGTCGGCTGCCGCCCTGCCCGCCCGGCGTGTAGGCGTCGTCACTGCGAAGCTTTCGATCCGCCGTGTAGCGGTTGATCATCGAGTCCATGTTGCCGGCGGCCACGCCCCAGAACAGGTTCGGGCGGCCGAGCGCGCGGAACGGGTCCACGCTCTGCCAGTCAGGCTGCGCGATGATGCCGACGCGGAAACCCTGCGCTTCCAGCACGCGGCCGATCACCGCCATGCCGAAGCTGGGGTGGTCGACGTAGGCGTCGCCGGTGACGATCACGATGTCGCAACTGTCCCAGCCGAGTGCGTTCATCTCCGCGCGGTTCATCGGCAGGAACGGCGCACGGCCGAAGCGCTTGGCCCAGAACGGGCGGTAGCTGCCGATCGGCCTTGCGCCAGGGTTGGCGTCGGAACGGGTGCCGGCTGGGGCCGCTGTCTTGGCGAGGATGGTGGATGACACGGTGGGTTGCTGCGGGCGGTGAACGTCGGCGCTGAAAACGCAACGAAGTCTCGATTGTCGACGCTAAGGGCGGTTGGTAGCGGCTCAGCAGCCGCGCGCCCCCCAGGGACGGGTCGATCGCGCGGCACACTGCGCCCCGGACCCGCGCCGCATCACCTCAAGCGAGCGCCGGCCCTGCCGATAGTTCCCGCATGGAGAAGCTGTTGCTTTACATGGGCCTTGCCCTGGTCTTGCTGCTGTCCGTTGCCACCGTGGTTGCGGTTTTCGAGCAACTGCGCGACCGTGCGCGGCTGTCGCAATGGCGCGCAGAAGCCTCGGACCGGCGTGCCTTTGAATGGAACTTGGCCGCACAGGAACGTGCCACCCGCAACCTCGCCGACGGCATCCGCGAGCCCACACCGGCGCCCAGCGGCCTTGTCGAGCCCCGCACCACGGTGCCCGGGGTGACCCGCCGCAGCGCCAGGCCTGCCGTGGGCCACCCCAGCAGCGGCTGGACCGAAACCGAGCCGATGGTTCTCGGCGGACCCAGCCGGGCGCACTTCGACCCGACGGAAATCACCCGACCCCGCGTCACCTTGCACGCGGCCACGCCAGTCGCCGCTTCGCGTTCGGTGGCAGAGCCTTCGGCAGCCGCCGACCTATGAAGCCACAGGTCGAAGGCTGAAACCTTCGACCTGTCCAGCGGCACGGTCAAACAGCCTGCGGCGCTGTGGCGTCGTCGACTTCCTCGCCCAGGAAGCCACCACTCTGGTGGGCCCACAGCCGGGCATAGATGCCACCAGCGGCCAACAGGCTCTGGTGACTGCCGGTTTCGACGATGCGGCCCTGGTCCATCACGATCAGCCGGTCCATGGCTGCGATCGTCGACAGCCGGTGGGCAATCGCCACCACCGTCTTGCCTTCCATCAGCCGGTAGAGGCTCTGCTGTATGGCGGATTCGACTTCGCTGTCGAGCGCACTGGTGGCTTCGTCCAGCAGCAGGATCGGGGCGTCCTTCAACATCACCCGCGCAATTGCGATGCGCTGACGCTGCCCGCCGCTGAGTTTGACGCCACGTTCACCGACATGCGCGTCGTAGGCGTGGCGGCCTTTCGGGTCCGTCAGGCTGCCGATGAAGTCGTGCGCTTCGGCGCGTTCCGCCGCGCGCAGCATGTCGGCGTCGGTCGCGTCGGGGCGTCCGTAGACGATGTTCTCGCGCACGCTGCGGTGCAGCAGCGAGGTGTCCTGGGTCACCATGCCCACGTGCCGGCGCAGGCTTTCCTGGGTCACGCCCGCGATGTCCTGGCCATCGATCAGGATGCGCCCCCCTTCCAGGTCATATAGACGCAGCAGCAGGTTGACGACCGTGCTCTTGCCGGCGCCTGAACGGCCCACCAGGCCGATCTTCTCGCCCGCCTGGATCGTGAAGTCCAGCGCGTCGATGACCTTGCGGGGGCCGCCGTAGCTGAACAACACCTGCTCGAAGCGCAGCTCACCGCGCGGCACCGACAGCGCCTGCGCGCCGGGCCGGTCGAGCACACTGCGCGCCCGCGACAATGTGCCCATGCCGTCCTGCACGGTGCCGATGTGCTCGAACAGCGTGGCCATTTCCCACATCACCCAGTGCGAGATGCCGTTCAGCCGGAATGCCATGGCAGTGGCTGCCGCGACCGCGCCCACACCCACCGCACCCTGCGTCCACAACCACAGCGCGACCGCAGTGATGCTCGCGATCAGGCCCACGCTGAGCGTCTGGTTGATGACCTCGAAGGCGCTCACCAGCCGCATCTGGCCGTAGGCGGTCACCATGAATTCCTGCATCGCGCTGCGGGCGAAATGTGCTTCGCGCTGGGCGTGCGAGAACAGCTTGACGGTCGCGATGTTGGTGTAGGCGTCGGTGATGCGGCCCGTCATCAGCGAGCGGGCGTCGGCCTGCTTCTGCGCCACCCGCCCCAGTCGCGGCACGAAGTAGCTCAGGGTCAGCAGGTACAGCACAAGCCAGCCGATGAAGGGGGCCACCAGCCAGATGTCGAAGGCGCCCAGCACCGCGATCAGCGTGATGAAGTAGATCACCACGTAGACGCCGATGTCGGTGCAGATCAGCCAGGTGTCGCGCACCGCCAGCGCGGTCTGCATCACCTTGGTAGCGATGCGACCGGCGAACTCGTCCTGGTAGAAGCCCATGCTCTGTTCGAGCATCAGGCGGTGGAAGTTCCAGCGCAGCCGCATCGAGAAATTGCTGAAAATGCCCTGGTACTTCAGCAACGCTTGCGCCGCCGCGAACACGATGCTGGCCAGCAGCACACCACCGAGCAGGCTCAGCGTGCGACCGTGTAGCGCCCACAGCCGGTTCGGGGGCACGGTGGCCAGCACGTCGACCACGTGCGCCATCATGCCGAACAGCAGCGCCTCAAAAGCGCCGATGGCTGCGGTAAACAGCATCAGCAGCAGCAGATACGGCCGCACCCCGCTTGCGCAGGCCCACAGGAACGCGAAAAAACGTGTGGGAGGAGGCGGCGGCAGGGCTTCCGGGTAGACCGGGACCAGGCGCTCGAATCGTCGGAACAGAAGCAAACCCTCATCGGTTGGTGCCTGCGCTACAGGCTGCCGCAGATTATCGATGGGGTTCACGGGCTTAGAGGCCGCTCCCCACCAACGCTGACTATGATGATTCCGTGAGACGAACAAAACCCCATGTTTGACTACATCGTCGTCGGCGGCGGATCGGCCGGTTCGGTGCTGGCTTCGCGCTTGAGTCAGGACCCGGCCATCAGCGTTTGCTTGCTCGAAGCCGGTCCGGTCGACCGCAGCGTGCTGATCCATTGCCCCGCCGGGTTGGCGCTGATGGCCCAGACCGGGCAGGCCAACTGGGCTTTCCAAACCGTGCCGCAACCGGGCTTGAACGGCCGCCGTGGCTACCAGCCGCGCGGCAAGGTGCTGGGCGGGTCCAGTTCCATCAACGCCATGATCTACCTGCGTGGCCAGCCGCAGGACTACGACGCCTGGGCCGCAGCCGGCAACCCGGGCTGGTCCTACGCAGCGGTGCTGCCGTATTTCAAGAAGTCCGAACACAACGAACGGGGTGCCGATGCCTGGCACGCGACCGGTGGTCCGCTGAACGTGATGGATCTGAAGCAGCCGAACCGTTTCGGCGCGGCCTTCGTGCAGGCAGCGCTCGAAGCCGGTGTACCTGCCAACCCCGACTTCAACGGCGCCAGCCAAGAAGGCGCCGGCCCGTACCAGGTCACCCACCGCGACGGCGAACGTTTCAGTGCTGCCAAGGCTTATCTGACACCGCACGTCAATCGCCGCAGCAACCTGCAGGTGCTGACCGATGTGCAGGTGACGCGGGTGTTGTTCGACCAGACGAATCCGACGCAGGGCCCCCGCGCCACCGGTGTCGAAATTCGGCAGGGAGGCGCTGTCCGCCAACTGCAGGCCCGCTGCGAAGTGCTGCTGTGCGCCGGTGCCCTGCAGTCACCGCAATTGCTGCTGCTGTCCGGCATCGGCGACCCGGCGCAACTGCGGCCGCTGGGCATCCCGGTGGTCCACGCGCTGCCGACGGTCGGGCGCGGCCTGCACGACCATATCGACGTGGTGCAGGTGGTCGACGCGCCGCAGCTCAAAGACTTGTTCGGACTGTCGCTCAGCGGCGCTTGGCAGGCGATGCGCGGTGCGTGGGCCTGGCGCAGCGACCGCAGCGGCTTGCTGACGACCAACTTCGCCGAGGCCGGCGCCTTCATCCGCAGCAGGCCCGATCTCGCCACACCCGACCTGCAACTGCATTTCGTCATCGGCAAGCTGGTCGACCACGGCCGCAAGACGGTCTTCGGCCACGGCTATTCCTGCCATGTCTGCCTGCTGCACCCAAAGAGCCGCGGCAGCGTCACGCTGGCCAGTGGCGACCCGCTGGCGCCGCCGGCGATCGACCCCGGCTTCTTCCGCGACCCCGAAGATTTGCCGCGGCTGGTGAGCGGATTCAAGGCGATGCGGCGCATCCTGCAACAGCCCGCGCTGGCCGACCATGGCGGGCGTGAATTGCAGACATCAGCTCTAGCGCAGACCGACGCCGAAATCGAGCACTTCATCCGCAACCACGCCGACACCATCTACCACCCGGTGGGCTCCTGCCGGATGGGACCCGACGCCGCCGACTCGGTGGTCGACGCCGAACTGCGCGTGCACGGGGTGCAGGG
>JALYUN010000223.1 GCA_030853725.1 Pseudomonadota bacterium
TTTCGGTGGGCGCTGTTTCCACCAAGCGACCCGTCTACTTCGCGGCGACGTGCGTCGCAATGTGTGGGGCCACCGCCAGGTTCCTGCGTACCCGACGGCCCGACGGGCCCGCCATTGACGCAGGGCAAGCGCGCCCTTGCCGCCTACAGCAGCGCGCAGAGGTGGTCGAAGTGAGGCATCAGGTTTGCGTCGTCCGCCTCCAGCAGTCGGCCGCCGACATAAATCTCGGTCAAGCTCCACCCCGGTACGTCGGCCGGACGAACGTTGTCGAACAGCCAGACGCCTGCTTCGACAGCGACCCGATCGCGCGCCTGCAACACGGTTTCCACAGACGCCGCGAAGTACAGATGCAACAGGTTCGTTTGCGGCACCGCGGGGTTGACGCGCAGGGCCGGGCGTTGATTGAGTGCCGCAGCAAAAGTCAGCGTGCGCTGATACAGCGCCGGCATCAGAGCCAGGCGTTCGTCGAAACGCATCGCCGCAGAGGCCACCATCGGACTCTGGTGGTACAGGGTGCCGCCCATGCGGCGGCGCCACAGGCGGGCCTGCTCGATGAAGGCGCCATCGCCCGCCAGCACAGCTCCGGCGAAGGCGCCGATACCCTTGTAAAGCGAGACGTAGACCGAGTCGAAACCGGCGGCGATGTCGGCATGGGGGCGCGCGTAGAAGGCTGCGCTTTCCCACAGCCGTGCGCCGTCCATGTGCAGTGCAACGCCGCGCTGACGGGCTGTCGCCTTCAGCGCTTGCAGTTCGTCCCAGCTCGGCAACTGGCCGCCGGCTTCGCGGATGGGCAGCTCGACGATCAAGCAGGCCAGCGGCTGGGCGATGGCTCCAGGTCTGCCGCTGTCATCGGCCGCAAGCGATCGCCGATCGGCACGCCGTGGCAGTGCAGCAGCGCCGAGAACGCCTGCTCTTCGTGCAAGGCCAGGTGCGATGTGGGGTGCATGCCGAATCGTGGCAGCCCGGCCGCCTCGGTCCAGATGCGCACGGCCGCGAGCTGCGCCATCACGCCGCTGGGCATAAAGGTGGCGGCGGGCTTGCCCAGCAAGCCGGCCAGCTTGCGCTCGAAGGCTTCGACGAGCTCGCCCTTGCCGTAAAGGTCGTGCGCCACACCGTTGGCTTCACACCAGTCGGCAAGCTGGCGGAACTCGGCTGCGGCGTCGGGTATCGCGAATCCAGGCACGATCAGCGCACACTGCCGGCGCAGGGCTTGGCGCGCTTCAGGCGTATTTGTCATGGTCGAATTCTCGCTGCTGCCGAGCGCGGCCCTGGCAAACTGCGGCACCCACACCGCCGAGAGCGTGCCGTGCATGAACTTGTCATTCGTCCCGACTGGGCGCAGCAGATCGGCCAGTTGCGCCAGCGCCTGACCGAGGACACCCAGATCATCCGCTGGGACAACAATTTCTATCGCTGCTGCCGTGACGGACCGCCGGTCATGCTGCGTGTGGCCGTGCCCGACAGGAGCGTGGCGCTGTCGCTGCAGTTGCGCCCGAGCGACCTGTACATCACTCGAGTCGGAATGGCCACCGAGATGGGGCGTTACGGCAGCCTCAGCGGCGAGCTGTCGGTCAGCACCCCGAAGTTCGAACACGCGGTGCGCAGCCTGGCGCGTGGCACCGTGCATGGCGACGAGGCATTCGGGCTGCGCAGCTTGGTGGTCTTCTGCGTGGCCGAGTCGCTGCGCTTCGACAGCCTGGCCCACGCGGTTGGCTTTGCCCTGCACACGGGCAATGTGGCCGGCGGCACCAAGCCCATGCTGCTGGGGGGTTGGTGGTCCACTGTGCATGCCTGGGGCCAGGCTTGTGACGCGGTCTGGTCAGGACTCGACGCCGAGCTGCGCCGTGCATCGCTGCTGCCGGCAGAGAAGCGCAGCGGCCCGGACCGCACCCGGTCGGCCCGAGCCACGTACCAGGGTCTGAGCGGCGCCGTGCTGGAGGCCGCCAAGAGTGCCGCCGTGCTGAAGCGCCCTGCGGTTTGAGTCCACACGTTGCGGCACTGAGCGACGCCTTTGAGCGAGGCCTGCAAACCGGCCAACAGCGCTTGCGCTGCGCTGTGATCGGTGGCTTCTTCGAAAGCCGGTAAACGCTCGGCCCGTCAGGCACCGATGCATTCCCACCAGGGCCCGTACGGGGAGGGCTGGCTCACACCGACGCCCGGAAGCAGGCAATCGACCCGCGGCCTCGCGCCCATGGTCGACCGCTGTCAGCGGCCCGGACGCAAGCTGTGGTTCGTCGGCGCCCAAGCCCGACAGATCATCGGCTGTCCAACCGCGGTTGATCGCGGCTCGACGATGAAGGCGCGATCAGAAGAAGGTTCGCACCCCCGACACTACGCGGTAATCGTCGTCCACCACGGACAGCAGCGACCATTTGTCGAAGGTCGTGCACGGGTGCCCGACGCCGAAGGCCACCAGATCGCCGACCTGCCACGGCACTGTGCCGGACGCCGCATCGACGAAAGCATGCTGGTCGTTCAGCGCCGTCACCCGCAGCGCGGGCGGCACGCGTTGCGGCCGGTCGTGTGTGCCGGGGCGGAACCACAACAGTGGCTGCGGCAGTTCCATGTCGAACGAGATGTCGCGTTTGCCGAGCCCGACGATGGCACGCGACGGCTCCGGCACCGAGCCGACCTGCGCCCAGACTTCGAGCGCGTTGCGCAGTTCACCGCCGCGGCCCCACAAGGTGGGCGAGCGTTGCCGCATGCGTGACTGCATGCGGGCGTAGTGCAGCGCGTCGTGGCTCAGGTAGCAGCCGCTGCGCAGCACCACGCGGCCGCGTTGCGGGCCCAGTGCAGGCAGCACCGCTGCCACCAGGTCGAAGAACGCCGAACCGCCAGCGCTGAGGATGACATCGCCCTGGGCGAACCACTGTTCGGCAACCCCGCGGTGCGCCAGTTCGGCCACGGTCTCCAGCATGGTGTGGACCAGCAGTTCGGCACTGGCCGCTTCGCCGCCGGCAATGCCCTCGAAAGCCTCGATCCCGCGCAGCGCAACGGCCGGAGCCACCGCCCGTACCGCGCGGCCGAGTGCCAGGCCTTCTTCGACGGTGCGCACGCCGTTGCGACCGCCGTGCGCGCCGACCTCCAGCAGCAGTTGCAGCGGGCGGCCCAGCGGGCGCCGTGCCAGCGCATGCAGCAGGGCTTCGAGCCCGCGCACCGAGTCGACCAGCGCATAGAAGTCGAACGCCGCATCGGCTTCCAGTTCGTCGAACACCAGATCGATGTTGGCGCGCCCCACCAGTTGGTTGGCCAGCAAAATGCGCGGCACACCGAAGCGGCGGTAGGTGCGCACATGGGCCGCAGTCGCAGCCGTGATGCCCCAGGCGCCGTGCGCGAGTTGCCGCTCGAAGAGCTGCGGTGCCATCGTCGTCTTGCCGTGCGGGCACAGTTCCACCCCGGCACGCGCGGCGAAGTCGCGCATCCACTTCAGGTTGTGTTCCAGCGCCGAAGCCTTCAGGACCGCCAGCGGAAACGGCAAGTCTTCGTTCAGCACTGAAAGACCGAGCGAACCCAGGGCATCGAGTCGTCGATCGACTGCGGCCGTTGCCAACCCCTTGGTGGTGGCGGGCAAGCGCTCGCTCAACAGCGAACTGAGATCGAGTGTCATGAACGCCTGCGTTGCTGTGGGGTCCTGGTGGTATCGATCCAGGTCACCACCTCCTCAATGCACTTCAGTTCGGCAACGGCTGCGCCAGGTACACACCTTCGCGGCCGACGATGGCCTGCCGCGCCGGCATCAACACGGTGCAGTCGTCGCACAGCGCACGAATTTCTTCATCGCCGTCGGTGGCGATCAGCTCGCCCTGGGCAAAGGTTTCGAAGCCCAACAACGGCCGGACGAAATGAAAGTCAGGTGACTTGATGACCCAGGTCTTCAACAGCAAAAAACGCTGCTGCGGCTGGTCGCGCACCGGGTCGCGGGTACGCTCGATCAGCCCGAAATGGGCGATGAAGTCGAGCGCCACCTGCGTGGCCAACTCGCCGGTGCTGCGCTTGAAGTGCTGGCCGCATTCCACGACCATCGCCACGCCGTGGTGGTCGGCCGTGCCATGGCGGCCATGCTGCATCAGCGGCGTGCCGCTGCCCAGACCCTGGGGCATCACCAGGTGCACGGCAGGGCGGCCGATCGCTGTGGCTGCTTGCGCGTTGCGCGGGTATTGCGGGTAGACCCAGAACGGTTGCACCGGTTGGCTCGTGGAATGTATGTCCAGGATATGGTCGGCCGCAGCAACGATCGGGCGCAGCACCCGCGCGCGCTGCAGTTCGGGACTGTCTTCGCTGCCGTCCAGCCACGCAGGGGACCAGATGCGGTTCAGGTTGTGGACCAGCTGCCGGCTTTCGAACGGCTGCGTCGGGTCGAAGCTTTCATACGCTGCGACGTTGGCGAAGCTGATCGTCAGCGTGCCGATCGACGGGCGCACCCCGGTGTCCAACAGATGCGTTGCCGCCGTCATGCCGCAGAACTCGTTGCCGTGTGTCAGCGCATTCACCAGCACATGCGGGCCGGGTCGGCCGGACTCGAAACGGTGCACGTAGTCGATGCCCACGTTGCCCTGTTGGTAGGGCGCCAAGCTGCGGGGTTGGACTTCGATCGTGGGTTCGGTTGAGGTCATCGCGGGTCCTTGTGTCGAACGCATTGTCGGCGCGGTCGATAAGCCCAGCGACGCCGGGCTGCAGATCCAGCGAAGAAAACAGGGCGGCAGGTGGCGGGAGGTCTGCCAAAGTAGGTTCAACCGCTTCTTCAACGGCAGATCGACGTTCGAAACGCTTTGCGGTTAACTTCAAGCCTTTGAATGCACACCCTTGCC
>JALYUN010000234.1 GCA_030853725.1 Pseudomonadota bacterium
GCGCCGCAGACACCGCGGCCGTTGCTGACCCCAGGCGGTGACTTGCCGTGGCAGCCTGCCGGTGACGGCCTGATGGCCGAGTTCACGCTCGAGCGCGGCCAGTCGCGCTTCGCATCGGTGTCGCCGCGCCGCGATTTCGACGCGGTGGAATGTGGCCGGCTGCACGACATTACCGCCGCCTTCTGGCGCGAGTGGATCGCCTACTGCCGCTACAGCGGACCCTACGGAGCCATCATCGAGCGTAGCGCGCTGGTGTTGAAGCTGCTGACCTACGCGCCCACCGGCGCCATCGTCGCCGCGCCCACCACGTCGCTGCCCGAAGCCATCGGCGGCGGCCGCAACTGGGACTACCGCTACTGCTGGATTCGCGACACCTGCTTCACGCTTTACGCGCTGGCCATGCTCGGCTACAGCGGTGAAGCCACGCGCTTCGACAGCTTCATGGCTCGCATCACGCAGGGAGAGGGCGACCTGCAGATCATGTACGCGATCGACGGTGAAGCCACACTCGACGAGACCACGCTCGACCATCTGGAAGGCTACCGTGGCAGTCGTCCGGTGCGAGTCGGCAACGGCGCCCATGGGCAGCGCCAGACCGATGTCTACGGCGAGTTCGCCGACTGGGCGCTGCTCAACCGCGCGCTCGGCGGCAAGGCCAGCCCGACCGATGGCCGTGAACTCGAAGCCGTGGCGGCACTGGCGCTGCGCCATGCCGACGAACCCGAGCACGGCATCTGGGAAATGCGCGGGCCGCCGCGGCACCATGTGCTGGGCAAGGTGATGTGCTGGGTGGCGCTGGAGCGTGCCACGCAGTTGATCGGTGAGCGCCCCGAATGGCGCGCGAAGATGGACGAACTGCGCGCACAGATCCAGGAGCAGGGCGTGGTCGACGGCGCGCTGGCGCAGTGCTACGGCAGCCCGGCACGCGACGCGGCTTTGCTGTTGATTCCGCTGTTGGACTTTCCGCTGGAACGCGACCTGCTGGCGCGCACCGTAGACGCCATCGACGCCGAACTGGCCGACGGCGACCTGCTGCAGCGCTACCGCACGAAAAGCGATTCCAAGGGCGATACGAAAGACCATCCCGAGGGCAGCAACAGCGGCAGCAGCAGTGACGGGCTCGACGGCGATGAAGGCGCGTTCCTCGCTTGCAGCTTCTGGAAGGTGGACGCGCTGCTGGCGATCGGCCGCCGGACCGAAGCGGTGCGTCTGTTCGAGCGCCTGCTGGCACGTGCCAACGATGTCGGCCTGTTTTCAGAAGAGATCGACCCGAAGAGCGGTGACTTCCTCGGCAACTTTCCGCAGGCGTTGTCGCATCTGGCCTTGGTGCTGAACGCGGTGCACCTGGATCTGGTCGACCGGCACGGCTTGCAGGCACTCGAGGGCACGCTGGCCGACCGCGCCAAGCGCTCGGTCGGCGCCACGCACGGCTGGCGGGCGCTGTGGTGTGCGTTTCGGGATTCACGGCGCATCGGGCGCATTGTTTCGTCACGCGCTTCGATGATGCCGCCGGAGCTGCTGTAGCGGATCAGGCAGTGCCCAGCCCAAGCACCCCTGCGGCCGCGAGCGAGTCGATTTCGTCATCGTCGAAGCCGGCTTCCAGCAACACGGCTCTGGTGTGTTGCCCGTAGGTTGGTGCCGGCATGCGCACGGCACCGGGTGTAGCGCTGAACTTGATCGGCAGCCCGAGCGCCTTGGTGGCGCCTGCCACCGGGTGCTGCAATTCCACCACCATGTCGCGCGCCAAGGTCTGCGGTTCAGCCGCCATGGCCGCGATGTCGTTGATCGGTCCGGCCGGAACGCCGGCATCGTCCAGCGCCTGCAACCAATCGGCGGTGGAACGCTGCTGCAGCTTCGCTGCCAACAACGCCACCAATTCGTCCCGGTGCCGCATTCGAGCGCTGTTGTCGACGAAACGTGCGTCTGCAACGAGTTCCTTCACACCGACGATCTTTGCGATGCGTTCCCAGTTGGCCTGGTTGGCACCGCCGATGTTGATGAAGCCGTCGGCCGTCGGGAAGGCCTGGTAGGGCGCCGCCAGCACATGGGCAGAACCACCGGGCCCCGGCGAATGGCCCGTGGCGAAGTAGATCGCGGCTTGCCACGCGGTCTGGTGAATGCCGGCTTCCATCAACGAGGTGTCGACCCATTGCCCATGACCGGTTTTCAAACGGTGGACATACGCCGAAACGATGCCGAGTGCGGCCAGGATGCCGGCATTCAGATCCGTCACCGGGCTGCCGACCTTCACCGGCGCGCCGCCGGGCTCGCCGGTGATGCTCATCAAACCGGAGACGCCCTGCGCGATCAAATCGAAGCCGGCCTTGTCGGCCGCAGGCCCGCTGCGGCCGTAACCCGAGATCGAGCAATAGATCAGCGCCGGGTTCAGCGCCGCCAGCGCGCTGTAGCCGAGCCCGAGCTTGTCGAGTGCGCCTTTGCGGTAGTTCTCGGTCAGCACGTCGGCACGCCCCACCAATCGCTTCAGCACGGCTTGCCCGGCCGGCTTCTTCAGGTCGATGGCAATGCCGCGCTTGTTGCGGTTCATCATCATGAAAGCGGCCGACTCACCGTTGATTTGCGGCTCGGCATAGCGCCGCGTGTCGTCACCGCCGGGCAGCTTTTCGACCTTGACGACGTCGGCGCCCAGGTCGGCCAGCAATGAACCACAAGTCGGGCCGGCCATGATCTGCGCCAGCTCCAGCACCTGCACACCGGCGAGTGGGCCCGTGTTTTCAGTCATCGTCAACGTCCTTTGAACTCGGGTGTGGCCTTGGCCAGGAACGCTCGGTAGCCGATGCCGAAGTCTTCGCTGTCGTAGCAGCGAAAACCTTCGTCGCGGTCGGCTTCCGACAGCGGTTGGCCGGACTCCAGTTGACGCAGGAATTGCTTGTGCCAGCGTGCCACCTGCGGAGCGCCGGCGGCGATGCGGCGGGCAGTGGCGTAGGTTTCTGCTTCGACTTCGGCATCGGGGACCACGCGATTCACCAGGCGTTTCTCCAGCGCTTCGGCGGCGTCGAAAATGCGGCCTTCGAGCAGCATCTCCAGCGCCACCGAACGCCCGGCCAACCGCACCAGCGCCTTCAGTTCGGCATGCGCCATCACGAGCCCCAGCTTGTTGATCGGCGCGCCGAAGCGGCTGCCGGCGCCACAGATGCGCATGTCACACAGCGCAGCGATCTCGAGCCCGCCGCCGACGCAGATGCCCTCGATCAAAGCCACCGTGGGATGCGGGCAGTCGGCGATGGCGCCGAGGGTGTCGTGCATGACTGCGCCGTAGGCCATGCCCTGCTCGAAGTTGCTGCGCTCGGTCTTGAATTCCGCGATGTCGTTGCCGGGGGAGAAGGCCTTGCCGCCGGCGCCGCGCAGCACGATGCAACGCACTGCGTTGTCGCCGCTGAGTGTCTTCATGACGTCACCCAACCGCTGCCACATCGGCTTGGTCATCGCGTTGAGTTTGTCGGGGCGGTTCAGCGTGACGGTGGCGATGGTGCCGTCGCTTGTCTGGAGGATGAGGTCGTTCATCGGAAATGGGTTGTCGGATGGGCTTTTTGGATGGCCGAGTTGTGGGCGAGCCAAGCCGCGTCCGGGCAGGCCGCAGCGCGCTGCCGTGGCGGTCTCGCCTGAACGGCGTCGATTGCCCTGCGCTCTACGGTTTCAGGGCCCCGTTGCGAAACTCGCTGCATTCGCCTTTGGCTCATTCCGCTCAGACAATCGCAACGAGTCAGTTCTTGACGCGCCTGCGTACAGGCGCGGGCCCTGAAACCTCCGGTGCTCGGCGCCAGGGCTTTATGCGCGCTGCGGCATGCCCGGACGCGGCTTTGCAACCACCGGCGGTGGCATGCTTGGATTTCGCTTCGCGCACCACCAGTGCTGGCAGCGCGGCAGGTGGTGCTCGGCCGGGG
>JALYUN010000288.1 GCA_030853725.1 Pseudomonadota bacterium
GCGCCAGCGCCAACTCTTCAGCGCCACGGTCGGGCGTGTCACCGCGCTCGCGCCCGACGAGCGCGCGTCGAACACATTGCCACCCCCCACGCCCGAACCGCGGCAGCGCGTGCTGGACGAGCGCGCGGCGCTGGCACAGACGATGTCCGACGAGGTCGACATCGAATCGCTGCTGTTGACCGACGACGGCCTGAGCTTTCGCCGCCCCGGCGTGGGCCTGGACGTGGTGATGCGCCTGCGGCGCGGGCATTGGGCGATCCAGGCCGAGAGCGATCTGCACGGCCTGCGCCGTGACGAAGCGCGCGATCAGTTGGCCGCCTTCGTGCGCAGCGCCGCGCAGCGCGGGCTGCGGTGCCTGCGCGTGGTCCACGGCAAGGGTCTGGGCTCACCAGGCAAGCAGCCGGTGCTGAAAGCCAAGGTGCAACGCTGGCTGGGTCAGAGCGCCGAAGTGATTGCCTTCACGCAAGCGAGCGGCCCGCTGGGCGGTGCCGGCGCACTGATCGTGCTCCTGGTCGGATCAAACGCACAGCGTCCCACGAGCGCCCAGCCGCAGCCGCCGCAATCGCTTTCGCTGTCTGCGCCACCACCGCGACCGCCCCCGCCACCGCCACCGCAACCAAGTAGAGCCAAGGCTCCGGCTGCGCCGAGCCAAAGGCGGGCACCCCCCTCGGGGGGCAGCGAGCGCTAGCGAGCTTGGAGGCTCGTTATGGCGACATCCGCAGCGCCAGTGCCGTCATGGCAACCGCTGCAGGCGAGCCAGGCAGGGTTTCCAGCAGCAACTGCCGCCGCTGCACGCATTCGCGCACGGCCGGGTCGCTCGGGATCTCGCCCACCAGGTCCAGCCGCACCGGCGTGTCCAGCGTCGGATTGACGAAGCGGTCCACCACCTGCTGCAGTTGCTGGCGCACGGTGCGTCCTTCGGCCATCTTGCGGGTCTGGTTGACCACCAGGTTCATGCGACGCCGGTTCTGCGTACCGGCGAGCACCTTGATGGTGGCGTAGGCGTCGGTCAGCGAGGTGGGTTCCGGCGTCGCCACTATCAGCACCTCGCCGGCCAGCGAAACCGTGTAGAGCACCACGTCGGAAATACCGGCGCCGGTGTCGAGCAACACATGGTCGAAGCGCGGCTCGACTTCGTCGATCACGGCCTGCAGTTGCTGGCGCACTTCGGGCGTCATGCGCGAATACTCGACCATGCCCGAGCCCGCCAGCAGCACCGAAAACCCGCCCGGTGCCGGTAGGATGGCGTCGGCCAGCGCGCTCTTGCCGGTGAAGACATCGTGCAGCGTGATCTTCGGGAACAGATTCAGCACCACGTCCAGATTGGCCAGACCCAGGTCGGCGTCCAGCACCAGCACACGGCGTCCGCTGCGCGCCAGGGCCGCAGCCAGATTGGCTGAAACGAAGGTCTTGCCTACCCCGCCCTTGCCACTGGTAACGGCGATGATTCGGCTGGAAGGTGGCGGGCGCGCCAAAGCTTCAGTCATGCCGCACCCTCGCGCTACGCGCGGTCCCGCCCAGCGGGACGCAGCGCACCCTTCGGAACGGCCGTGCGGTTGCGCTCATTCGTGATCCTGGATTTCAAAGGTTTCGAAGAGCAAGCGCCGCTCTTCATTGCTGACCACCGACACCGCCGTGGGCTCCAGGCGCACCAGGTTGCGACCTTGCGACTTCGACAGGTAGAGCTGCTGGTCGGCGCGCTCGCTCCACAGCGCCGGCGTGGAACGCACCCACTGCGGCGCGAAGGCCCCGCCGATGCTGACCGTGACCGAAATCTGCTTTTTCAGCCCGACCCCGATCGGCATCAACTCGACTCGCCGGCGCACCCGTTCGGCCACGGTCTGACCGAAGCCGGTGGCGCAATTCGGCAGGATGATCGCGAATTCCTCACCGCCCACACGCGCCACCAGGTCCATCGGCCGCACGCTGTCGATCAACGCGCTGGCCACGGCCTTGATGACATGGTCGCCGGCGGCATGACCGTGCCGGTCGTTGACCTTCTTGAAGTGGTCGATGTCCAAAGCCAGCAGCAACGCCGGCTCACCACTGCGCGCCACGCGGTCGATCTCTCGCAGCAGCGCCAGCTCGAAGGCCCTCCGGTTGGCCAGACCGGTGAGCGCGTCGCGGCTGGACAGATCCACCAACGCATCGATCAGCCCCTGCAGCCAGTCGGTCGTGCCCGGAGCGCCCTCGGGCGGCGGTTGGCCGGACTGCGCCAGCAACTGCAAGGCAGTTTCCAATTGCAAAACCGCGCCGGGGTCAGCGGGCGCGGCGAGCGCAGCGGGGGACCGTGTCAGAGCGGAGGGCACGGATCAGTCTAGCAGCGCCGCCGAGCCGCCGAGCGACAGAACTGGGCGGCGATTCGGGTCAAGTTAGGGCGCTCGCCACCGCCTTCGGGCAACCACACTGGCGACCAACCCGCCCTGCAGCGGTGTTTTCGCTTGCCCCTGCCTTTGCCCCCTCATGACCCGCTTACACGGGTCCGCCAGATCCTCCACCATGCACGCTGTCGCCCTGCCGCCGCTACTCAAGGCCGAAGCGCAATACACCCTCACCACAGCCGACTTCGAGCGCATTCGCAAACTGATTCATACGCGCGCTGGTATCAGCCTGAACGCGGGCAAGCAGGCAATGGTCTACAGCCGCCTGTCGCGGCGCCTGCGCGAAACTCGGCAGATTTCTTTCAGTGCCTATCTGCGGTGGCTGGAACAGTCGGCCGGCAACCCGGAATGGCAGGAATTCGTCAACTGCCTGACCACCAACCTGACTGCTTTCTTCCGCGAGGAACACCACTTCAGCGCACTGGCCGAAGACCTGCGCGCACGTGCTGCGTCACCTGTGCGCATCTGGTGCAGCGCCGCGTCCACCGGCGAAGAACCGTACTCGCTGGCAATGACGGCGAGCGAAACCCTGGGCCCTGCGGCGCGGGTGGAAATCGTCTGCAGCGACATCGACACCAACGTGCTGGCAACGGCCGCTCGCGGCGTCTACGCGGCAGACGCCCGTGGCCTGTCGCCCGAACGCCTGAAACGCCATTTTCTACGCGGCACGGCAGCCAACAGCGGCTTCATCCGCGTCAAACCCGAGCTAACGCGATTGGTCGAGTTTCAGCCTTTCAACCTGACGAGCGCAAGCTGGTCTGCGCTCGGGTCGACATTCGATCTGGTGTTCTGCCGCAACGTGATGATCTATTTCGACAACCCCACCCAGCGCCGGGTGCTGGAACACATGCATGCCGCATTGCGCCCGGGCGGGCTGCTGTACGTCGGCCATTCGGAGAACTTCAGCGAAGCACGCGACCTGTTTCGACTGCGTGGCAAGACCATCTACGAACGGGTCTGAACGCCGGCGCCAACACATGACCGGCAGCGACCGCAGCCCAATTCAAGCGCAACGCTGGCGGCGCCGATAACGGCACACGATGGCTGCTTCGAACCTGACCCCGCCAGCGATCGGCCCCCGCAGCCCCGTACCCGGCATCCCGACCGGCGCCGACGCCCTAGCGCGCTTGAAGGCGCGCCCGCAGCGCAGCGGTGAAGCTTCGTTCTGCTTCTGGGATGCGCATTTCCAGAACGTCGCCATGAAAGTGTTGCCGGGTGAATACTTCGTGCACGATGAAGACATACTGATCATGACCACGCTCGGCTCGTGCATTGCCGCCTGCCTGTGGGACCGTGAAAAGCGCATCGGTGGCATGAACCATTTCCTGCTGCCCGATGCCGGCGGCGGCGCAGACAGCAGTGGCGTGGGTGCTGGTGCAAGCGGCCGATACGGTGGCTTCGCAATGGACCAGTTGATCGGCGAGCTCGTCAAGCGCGGTGCCACGCGCAGCACACTGGAAGCCAAGGTCTTCGGCGGTGGCGCTGTCATCAGCGGCATGCACTCGATCAACGTCGGCGAGCGCAACACCGCATTCGTGCTGGACTACCTGCGCACCGAGCGCATCACCGTTGTCAGCAAGGACGTGCTGGACATCCACCCGCGCAAGGTCTGCTTCCTGCCGGCCAGCGGCAAGGCGATGGTCAAGCGGCTGGCATCGGCCAACACCGAAGCGCTGGCCGCGCTCGAACGTGCGGCATCGGCGCGGGCCGCACCGGCTGCCAGCGGCACGGTCGATCTTTTTTGACTGCCGGGCGCCTCGCATGACCGCAAAGACACGGGTACTGGTGGTCGACGATTCCGCGCTGGTGCGCGGGCTGCTGTCGACGATCATCGACCGCGAGTCCGACATGTGCTGCGTGGGCGCGGCCAGCGAC
>JALYUN010000313.1 GCA_030853725.1 Pseudomonadota bacterium
GATCGTCAGCGACGAGATGCCACCCTGCGCGGTCCAGTCGCGCAGCGGAATCAGTGAGAACTCTGCCCACCCGGGCCGTGTCAGCGATGTGATCCACAGCAGCGTCAGCAGACGAATCCAGCGCATGGGTGCCGCCGTCGAGAAAGGAATCATTCGAAGGTGCCGAGCTTGGACGCAGCGCTTTCAACGCGGCTTGCTCATCGCTTCGCAGGGGTCGGGGCGCTGCTGCGCTGCGGTGAACACAGCGCGGTCGTAGGCTGCCGCGCTGTCGTCACCCGCTTCCAGCACGCCGATCGATTCGGTCCGGGCGCGCACCGCCGGGCTCAGCCAGTGCGGCACACCGATGTCGTTGCGCAAGTGCCCGTTGCCGGCCAGCAGGAGCACGCCGCGATCCTGATGCGCTTGCACCATCCGCGCCATGAACTGGTCGCGTGCGATTTGCGCAGCGGCCATCTTGCCGGCCGTCGCGGCGCCGATCAGCCCGCAGTGGCTGGCCTCGACCGCAGCCGTCTGCGCCGCCTGGATCGAAGGAGGCACGTCGGCGTCGAAACCGTGGGCCGCCAGGCCGTCGCTGATCACGCTACGCGCTTCGTCGCGGCTGACGTTGGCGGCCACGATCGGCAACTGGTAGCGCAGGGCCAGTTCGACATACGGCTTGTAGAAAGCCCAGTTCCAGCCGATACGGTCGGGTGCGCCGGCGTCGATGACGACTTCGGCATCGGCCGCACTCGCGGGGCCGCTGATGGCCGCAACGGCGCGGTCGATCTCAGGCTGACGCTGGCGGTCGAAAGACTCCATCAACAGCGCCGGCCGCGCGCCCTGGACCAACCACGCCCGGAACGCGTGCAGTCGCAGCGCATGCTGGGCGGCGTTGTCGTGCACCTCGCCGAGCAGCACGATCGGTCGGCTGAAGTGCAGGTCTGCTGCTGCGGCAAAGACGTTTCCTGCCGTCACCCCCATCAGCAGCCCTACGCCGATGGCACGGCACGCCGTGGTGGCGGGCGCGCCGCTGCCGGATCTCATTCAAGGGTGCCGTTCAGTCGCATGCGCTTCATGCGCGGTCCTACGCGGAACCGCTCAGATGTTCCACAAGGATCGCCGTGCCGATGCCGATCAGCACCAGCCCGCCCGCTGCTTCGGCCCAGCGCCCGGCCAGCGGGCCGAGCAAGCGACCGAGCATCACGCCGCACGTAACGGCCACGAACGTGGTGAGGCCGATGGCAATGGCGATGGGCACGATGCCGACATCGACGAAGGCCAGACCGGCGCCGACCACCATCGCGTCGATGCTGGTAGCGAAGCCAGTCACTGCCAATACCCAGAAGCCGTGGCGCGAAGGCCGTGTGGCCGCAACCGGTTCATCCGATTCGCGCCAGGCGGCCACCACCATCCGCAGCCCCAAGAGCCCGAGCAGGGTGAAGGCGATCCAGTGGTCGATGGCCTGCACGAAGCCGGCTGCCACCGAACCGATCGCCCAGCCGAGCACCGGCGTGACGGCTTCGATCACGCCGAAGATCAACCCGGTGCGCAGCGCTTCGGACCACTGCGGCCGGTGCAGCGCGATGCCCTTGCCGACGGCGGCAGCGAAGGCGTCGGTGGACATCGCCAGTGCGATCAGCAAGACGGCGACCGGGTTCATCGGTGGGTGGGGTGCGACCCTTCCGGGGGCATCCGTGGCATTCGGGGAGCGCATTGTCGCGGACCGGCAACGTGCGCTCTCGGCCCTGGGTCAAGATGGCAAGATCAGGCCCGCCATCTGCGCGCACCGCGTCACAGCGAAGCGCCCGCCCCGCGAGCAAGCCACTGCACGTCCCATGATGATCCCGCCGATCTCGCATCTGCGCCGCCGCGATCTGTTGGCGGCCGGCCTGGCGTTGCCGCTGCCGCTGGCCGATGCCGCAGATGTGGGTGCCGAGGCGCTGTTGCGTCAAGGTGGCGTCGTGATGGCCTTTCGCCATGCACTGGCACCCGGCACCTACGACCCGCCGCAATTCAGGCTTGCGGATTGCAGCACGCAGCGCCATCTGAGCGAGCAGGCAGGGCGCACGCCCGGCGCATCGGTGCCTGGTTCCGTGCGCGGGCGTTGCTGCCGCATCGCGTTCGCACCTGTGCCTGGTGCCGCTGCATCGACACCGCGCAACTCGCCTTCGGCCGTGCGGAACCGTGGGCCGCGCTGGGCTCGCCCGTCATCGGCAGCGATGCGGCAAACTATGCGGCTTTGCAGGACCTGCGCCACGCGCTGGCCGCGGTCGAGCCGGGGCGCTTCGAAGTCTGGGTCACGCACATGTTCGTGTTGAGCGCTTTGGTCGGCGGCGCGGCCGGCTCGGGCAAGGCACTGCTGCTGCGCGTCGGCACACGCGGCCTGCCGAAGGTGCTGGCGAGCCTGGAGATCGCGTGAACCCGATCCGTGGTCCTGGCGAAGAACCGGCGTCGGCGCCGGCCGGTGTTTGCCCGCTGTGCGCTGGCCCGAACGATTGCGCGTTGGCCTGCGGTGCCGGCAACGAAACGCCATGCTGGTGCACCCGGGTCGCGTTCAGCGCCGAACTCCTTTGCTCCGTGCCGACGCCGCAAGGGAGCGCGGCGTGCATCTGCCGGCGCTGCGCCGCGACCAGCCCGCTGAACCGCTCGGGCGACCCTGTCTTCAAGGCGTCGGCGGACGCTGCGGACGCCACACCGCGCTGACTTCAAGCCCCGGTGACGCGCGCCGGATGCGCAGTTCACCGCCATGTGCTTCGGCAACGGCACGGCACAGTGCCAGCCCGAGCCCCACGCCGCCGGTGGCGCGACTGCGTGCGCCGTCGGGGCGATAGAAGGCCTGGCCGAGCCGGTCGAGCTGCTCGGCCTCGACACCCGGGCCATGGTCACGCACGCCGAGCGCGATCAAGCCACCGTCTTCGGGTCGCAGGAATACCGTCGGCGGCGTTGCGCCGCGCGCAGCGCCGTGGCGCAGTGCGTTATCGATCAGGTTGCGCAGCAGCAACTCGATGCGCACCGGGTCGGCCTGCAGCGGGCCACCCACCGGCCCCAGGGCCAACGTCACCGATTCGTCGGCGAAAGCGCGCGCTACGAAAGCCCGCACCCGCGTCGCCAGGTCGACCGTTTCGGCCTGCAACGCGGCGTGGCCTTCGGCCAGGCGTTCGCTTTCCAGCAGGTTCGTGATGAGGTCGCGCATCTCGGCCAGGTCGTGTAGCAACGCTTGCCGCGGCGGGCTTTCGTCCAGCAGTTCGGCGTTGACGCGCGCCCGCGTCAGGGGGCTGCGCAGTTCGTGGCTGATGGCCAGCAGCAGGGCGCGCTTGGCGTCCAGCATGCCGCGGAGGTTGGCCGCCATGCCGTCGATGCGTTCGGCCAGCAGGCCGAGTTCGTCGCGCCGCGCAAGGCCGATCGGCTCGGCGAAGTCGCCGCGACCATAGGCCGCGACGCCTGCGTTGATGGCCCGCAGCGGTCGCAGCATGCGGCGCACCGCGGCGTAGGCCAGTGCGGTCAGCGCCAGCAGCGCGAGCAGCGTTCCCCAACCGAGCAGCCGCGGACGCAGGCTGTCCGGGGGGCGCGCCAAGCCGAAGCGGATGCGGTGGCCATCGGCGGTGTTGCGCACCACCGACCCTGGGGCGTCTTCGTGCTGTGCACCGCGGTGTTCACGCCGGCCGGGAGGACGCGAATCGAACTGCACCCGCGGTCCGTCGATTCGCACCGTGATCGGCAGCCGGTCGGCCAGCGCACGCGCCCTGGCCACGTCCGGCGGCGAGCCGATCTCGTCACGCAGGCGGTCGGCATAGTCGGAGAGCAGCGGCTCAATGACGGCCTGCCATCCGGTCTGCAGCAGACGCTGGGTGCCGAACAGGAAGACCGCAGCAGTGGCCAGTGCCAGCAGCAAAAACAGCACCACCAGCCGCGCCTTGATCGAGAAGCCGAAGCGCGCGCGCCAGCGCGGCCGCGTCGCTTCGGTGGCCTGCAAAGAAGCGGTCGCGGGTCCCGTCATCTGCGCACGGCCGCAAAGCGGTAGCCGACGTTGCGCAGGGTGTGGATCACATCCAGGGGTTCCAGCTTGCGGCGCAGCCGACTGACGAGTATGTCGACCGCGCGGCTGTGGATGTCTTCGGCCGCATGGCCGCGTAGCTGCGTCAGGATGTCGTCGCGGCTGTGCACCTTGTGCGGTGCCGCAGCCAACATCGCCAACAGTTCGAATTCGGTGCCGGTGAGCTCGACGGGCTCGTCCCCGCGGAAGACGGTGCGGCTTCCCAGGTCGATCCTCAAGCCCTCGAAGTCCAGCACGGCGGCGGCAGGGATCGCCACAGCTGGCGTCGCGCTGCGGCGACGCAGGATGGTCTGGATGCGGGCCAGCAATTCGCGCGGCTCGAAGGGCTTTGGAAGGTAGTCGTCGGCGCCCAGTTCGAGCCCGACGATGCGGTCCATCACATCGCCGCGTGCGGTCAGCATCAGGATCGGCAGGTCGCGCTGCGGGCCGGGCTCACGCCGGATCGTGCGGCACAGCTCGAAGCCGTCCATCTCTGGCAGCATCACGTCGAGGATGGCCGCGTCGAAGGGCTCGCCTGCACGCAGCAACGCCAGGCCCGCGGAAGGCCGCGTGGCGTGCGTCAGTGCGAACTCGAAGCGCTGGAAGTAAGCCGCCATCGGCGGCCCCAGGCGCTCGTCGTCGTCGATCAGCAGCAGGCGGCGCATGGGCTCGGTAGGGCTACGCAAGGTGGTGTCAGAACGTCGGTGCCAGCCGCCACGCTAACAGCCCGACGCCACCCTTTGGCACTTGCGGGCGGCGCAAGGACGACGTTGACCGAGTCAGTCGCGATGTTCCCCATGGTGCCCGCGGGACGCCATGAACTCGCGCACCTGCGCCTGCTGCTTCGGATTCAGGCTGTCATAGAAGTCGGCCAGCGCATCGATCACCGCCGGCGAGCCGGTCTGCAGCGCCGTGAGTTTGGCCGAAGCCAGCGCCCCGGCGCGGGCGCGGTCGAAACTGGGGCCGCTGATCAACGACTGCAGTTCGGTGCGCGGGTCGCTGCCGGCCATCAGGGCTTGGCGCTGCGCGCGCAAGGTTTCACCGACCGTGGCCAGCCGGCCTCGTTGAGCGGCGTCGAGGTCGAGCTTGCTGCCGACACGGTCGACCATCCGGGCCTGCATCTCTGCGGAATTCCAGTCGCCGTGTTGGCGGTGGGCATAGGCGGCGAGTCCGCCACCGAACAGCAGGGTGGCGACGGCGCCGCCGACGAGGGTTCTCTTGATCCAGCGCTTCATGCAGCACTCCATTGGTGGTTGATGGAGTCGATGCTCGCTCAGCAGCCCGCCTTCGTCCTTTCACCGCGGTATCGCTGCGTAACGTTTCATGTCACTTGCGGCACGCGCTCAAGCCAGGCAGTTCTCGACCCGCCAGCCATACAGCCACTGCAGCGCGTCGTAGAAGCGCTCAGCGCTGCGGTCCTGCCACAGCTCGTTGCGCACCAGCCGCTCGACCCCGCTGGCGTGAAAGATGCGCCCCATCTCACGAGCCGACAGCACGGCGCGCGCGGTGCGCGCGACGCGTGAACGCTCATACAACGCGAAGCCGCGATCGATGTGGTTGTCGTGCACCCGCAGCGCTTCGCCCAACGTCACCGCATCCTCCAGCGCCATGCACGCGCCCTGCGCCAGGTATTGCAGGCTCGGGTGAGCTGCATCGCCCAGCAGCGTGGCGCGGCCGTAAGTCCAGGTGCCGACCGGGTCGCGGTCGGCGGTGGCCCAGCGGCGCCATTGCTTCGGCAACTCGATCAATTGCCGTGCCTTCGGGCAGATGCCTTCGAAGTAGCGCTGCACCTCTTCGCGGCTGCCGTCGCTGACGCCCCATTGCTCGGCCTGGCTGCTGTGGAATGTGACGACCACGTTGAACTGTTCACCGCCGCGCAGCGGGTAGTGCACCAGGTGGCAATTCGGGCCGACCCAGATGCTGGCGGCGTTCCATTGCAGGTCGACCGGGAAGTCGGCGCGGTCGACTACGGCGCGGTAGACCACGTGGCCGGAAACCCGCACGCCGTCGCCCACGTATTGCTCGCGCACCACCGACTTGACGCCGTCGGCAGCGATCAGCGCGCTACCGCGGTGGCGCTCGCCTTGCGCGTCCAGCACCGTCACACCGTCAGCTTCCTGCTCGACCGCAACCACCCGCGTGCCGGTGCGAATCTCGATGCGGCTGCTCTGTTCGGCACCGCGCAGCAAGGCGCGGTGCACGTCTGCGCGGTGGATCACCGCATAGGGATTGCCGAAGCGCTGGCGGAAGGCCGCGCCCACGGGAATGCGGCCGACACAGCTTTCGTCCAAGGCGTCGTGCATCACCATTTCGTCGGTGTAGACCGCGTGGCTGCGCGCTTCGTCGCCGACACCCAATGCGTCGAAGGCGGCGAAGCCATTGGGTCCGAGTTGCACACCAGCGCCGATCTCGCCCAGCTCGGCCGCCTGCTCCAGCACCCGCACCGCGAAGCCGCGGCGCGTCAGTGCCAAGGCAGCGGCAATGCCGCCGATGCCGCCACCGGCAATGATCACTGGGGCTGTGTTCGAAACCATGTCGCTCATTGCTTCAGTTTAGACAAAGCCGTCGCACATCGACTATGTTCCGCGGCTTCGACCGCGTCGGTCGGTAGGCAGGTTCCGATGAGCATCCCGCAAGGCAAGCGATGCATCCTGGCACTCGACCAGGGCACCACCAGTTCGCGCAGCATCGTCTTCGACGCGCGCGGGCAGATCGTTGCGATGGCGCAGCGGGAATTCACCCAGATCTATCCGAAGCCGGGTTGGGTCGAGCACGATCCGATGGTGCTGTGGCAATCGCAGTTGGCAACCGCGCAAGAGGTGCTGAAGACCTCGGGCGTTAGCGCCGAAAGCATTGCCGCCATCGGCATTACCAACCAGCGTGAGACCACGCTGCTATGGCACAAACAGACCGGCAAGCCCTTCGGCAACGCCATCGTTTGGCAAGACCGCCGCGCCGAGCCGGTCTGCGCCGCGCTGCGCGAACGCGGGCTGGCACCGGCGATCCGCGCCAAGACCGGGCTGGTCGTCGACGCCTACTTTTCCGGCATCAAACTGAAGTGGATGCTGGACGAGTGGCCCGGCGCCCGTGCGGCGGCCGAACGCGGCGAGCTGGCCTTCGGAACGGTCGACAGCTGGCTCATCTGGCAGCTCACCGGCGGCGCAATCCATGCCACCGACGTCAGCAATGCGTCGCGCACGATGCTGTTCGACATTCACAGCAACCGTTGGGACGCTGAATTGCTGGCGCTGCTGGACATTCCCGAAGCGCTGCAGTTGCCCACGGTCTTTCCGTCCAGCCATGTCTACGGCCACACGCTGCCTGAGCTGCTGGGCGTGGCGTTGCCGATCGCCGGCGTGGCCGGCGACCAGCAGAGCGCGCTGTTCGGCCAGGCCTGTTTCGAACCCGGCCGTGCCAAGAACACCTACGGCACCGGCTGCTTCATGTTGATGCCGATCGGGCCGCGCTTCGTCGAGTCGGCCAACGGCCTGCTGACCACCAGCGCCGCGCAGACCGACGCCACGCCGGCCTACGCCTTCGAAGGGGGCGTCTTCATCGGCGGCGCGGTGGTGCAGTGGCTGCGCGACGGCCTGGGCGCCATCAGCAGCAGCAGCAACGTGCAGGCTCTGGCCCGGAGCGTGCCCGACAGCGGTGGCGTGACCTTCGTGCCGGCCTTCACCGGGCTGGGCGCACCGTACTGGAATGCCGAGGCGCGCGGTGCCATCGTCGGGCTGACACGCGGCAGCACGGTGGCGCACATTGCGCGCGCGGCGCTGGAGAGCATCGCGTTCCAGAGCGCTGCGCTGCTGCAGGCGATGGGCCGCGACGCGGAAGCGGCCGGCGCGGCGCCGCTGGTGGAACTGCGGGTCGACGGCGGTGCCTGCGCGAACGATCTGTTGATGCAGTTCCAGGCTGACCTGCTCGGGATTGCGGTGGTGCGACCCAGGATCATCGAAACCACGGCGCTGGGCGCGGCCTATCTGGCCGGGCTGGCGGTGGGGATGTGGGGTGGGGTGGATGAGCTGGCCGAGATGTGGCAGGCGGAACGGGTGTTCGAACCGGCGCTTTCGCGCGACCAAGCAGACGCGCTGATGGCGCGTTGGGCGCATGCGGTGCGGCAGGCGGTAGCTGCGTGAGCGCCCGGACGGTCCCGGTCGACCCAGAGCGCCCGGCTCATCCTGGGGAAGACTTGCATCAGAACTGCCTGACTTCGCCAGCGCATGGTTGGGTGGCACCCGGCCGTTGTGCGTCGCGCTTCCATTGCACGTTGATCGGCCTGCAAGTGCAGTGGCCAGTACGGGGCCAACCACCCCGTAGCGCCGGCCGCATTAGCATTCGAGCGAATGCAAGCTTTTTGCCTGTGCACCGGTTGATGCCGATGAACCTGACCCTCTCCCGTCGATCGTTGCTCGGATTGCCGGTGCTGTCGTGCGCCGTGGTCGTGCTCAGCGCCTGTTCCATCGCCGACCTGACCCCGACCGTCGACGACGCCAAGCGCATGGCGCTGTCTTCACGCTCCACCAGCCGCCTGGTGCTGTACCTGCAGCCCAAGCCGGGTCTGGACGTGGGCAAGAACTGGGACGCTTTTCGCAACGAATGGCAGGCTTCGATGCTGGCTGCCTGTGCCACCGCCGGCATGTCCTTCAAGTTGGCCGCGCCTGGTGAGCCACGGCCTACCGAGCCGGCCACCGTGGTCGAGCTGACCGTTACCGAACTGCAGTACGTGCCGCCGGCGCAAAGGCTGGCGCTGGGCGTGTTCGGCAGCAAGCCTTCGATGGCGCTCGACGCCCGCTTTAGCGAAAGCCCATCCGCCCGACAGGTTGCTACGCGCAACTACGGCAGCTCGTCCGGCGCGTGGCAGGGTCTGTATGCCGACACCACTGCGAAGCAGGTCGACTTGGTGTCGCTGGAGATCGTGGCCGACGTGCTGAGGCGGTAGCGCCCGCAGCCGGTTCGATGGCGAACTGGGCAACCGGGCTGGGCAGCACGCGCTGGGCAGCGGACCCCCTCGCGTAGACTGATCGCCGATCAGCATTCCGTGGAGTCGACATGCCCATCCGTCTGGCCAAGACCGAAGAAAAGACCCCCCCGCCCGAACGCGAGGCCGGGCTCGAAGAACGCCTGTCGTTCAAATCACGCTATGTGCTGGTGTTCGGCGAGATCGACGACGCGTCGGCCCGCACCACCTGCCGCCGGTTACTGGCGCTGGCGCAGGAATCGAACGAGCCGATCACGGTGCTGGTGTCGTCGCCCGGCGGCCACGTGGAATCGGGTGATGCCATCTACGACATGATCCGTTTCATCGCGCCGCCGGTCACCACCGTCGGCACCGGCTGGGTCGCCAGTGCCGGTGCGCACATCTTTCTGGCTCCGCCCAAAGAACGCCGGCTGTGTCTGCCGAACACCCGTTTCATGATCCACCAGCCGGCCGGCGGTGCTGGCGGGCCGGCCAGCGACATCGCGATCCAGGCCAAAGAAATCGTGCGCGTGCGCGAACGACTGGCGCGGGTGATCGCCAAGCAGACCGGCAAGCCGATCGAAGCCGTGATGAAAGACATCGAACGCGACTACTGGATGAGCGCCGACGAAGCCATCAACTACGGCATCGTCTCGCGCATCATCGAACGCCAGACCGAGATCGGCTGACAGGGTGGCCTGCGGTGTTCGAGTCCGACCAGGTGCCGAATCTGGGCGCTGAGCCGACACGCGTCGAACCACCGTCTGAAAGCGGGCAGGGCGAGCAGGTGGCACGCTGCCCCACCTGCCGGGTTGCGATAGGGATCCACTACGCCGGCGCCGGCCCGGTGCTGAAGTTCGTGCGGGTCGGCACGCTCGACGCGCCCGATGCGCTGCCCCCCGACATTCACATTTTCACCGCGCCGAAACAGCCTTGGGTGGCTCTGCCCGGCGGCACGCCTGCGGTGCCGCAAGACTACGATCGGGAACGGTCTCGGCCGGCTTCGGCGTTGCAGCGGCGAAAGGCCTTGGAGCCGTCGATCACGGCGCACGCTTCGGCGCTCGAGACTGCGAACCGGGGCAAGTGACCCCATCGATGAGGACGATCCAAATGCGCAGAAGATGCTTCTCCACAGCCATCGCAACCATCGCAACTCTCACGGTATCCAGCCTGCTGGGCCTGCCGATTTCGGTCCACGCGCAGTCAGACGACGGCGCTCGACAGGCCGCCGCCGCGTGGCTGCAACAGCTCGACGCCGGGCAGTTTGCCGACACCTGGCGCAACGCCGCCACCCTGTTCAAAAACGCCGTGCCGCAAGCCACCTGGGAGCAGGCGGTGGCCTCGGCGCGGGGGCCGCTTGGCGCGCTGCAATCGCGCACCGAGTCGTCGGCGAAAGCCACCACGTCGCTACCCGGCGTGCCGGACGGTAAATATCTTGTGCTGACCTACGACGTCCGCTTCGCGAACAAAGCGCGCGCCGTGGAAACCGTGGCCACCGTGCTGCAACCCGACGGCAACTGGAAAGTGGCCGGCTATTTCGTCAAGTAGCTGTCCAGGATTGGACTCAGGCTGCGTTGGCGCAGCCTGAGCCAGGCGATCAGCAGGCTGGGCCTGGAGATCGCCAGCACCAGGCCGAGGATGCCCACCGG
>JALYUN010000317.1 GCA_030853725.1 Pseudomonadota bacterium
GCCCGGAGCCGTGGAAGGCCGCCTACGTGCAGCCCAGCCGCCGCCCCAAGGACGGCCGCTACGGCGAGAACCCGAACCGCCTGCAGCACTACTACCAGTACCAGGTGGTGCTCAAGCCCGCGCCGGCCGACATTCTCGAGCTCTACCTCGGCTCGCTCGAGGCGCTCGGCTTCGACCTGAAGGTCAACGACGTGCGTTTCGTCGAAGACGACTGGGAGAACCCGACGCTCGGCTGCTGGGGCCTCGGCTGGGAGGTCTGGATGAATGGCATGGAGGTCACGCAGTTCACCTACTTCCAGCAGGTCGGTGGCATCGACTGCAAGCCCGTCACCGGCGAGATCACCTACGGTCTGGAGCGGCTGGCGATGTACCTTCAAGGCGTCGAAAACGTCTACGACCTGACCTGGACCGACCCGCAACCTGACGCAGGCAACATCGAAGCCGGGTTGCTTCGCAGCCGACCGCAGCGGGTACTGACCTATGGCGACGTCTACCACCAGAACGAAGTCGAGCAGAGCACGTACAACTTCGAGCACAGCGATGTCGAGTTTCTGCTGCAAGCCTTTGCCGCGCACGAGAAACAGGCCGTGCATCTCACGGCTCAGCGACTGCCATTGCCGGCCTATGAGCAAGTGTTGAAGGCGGCTCACAGCTTCAACCTGCTGGACGCTCGTGGCGCCATCAGCGTCACCGAACGCGCGGCCTACATCGGCCGTATCCGCAGCCTGGCGCGCGCGGTGGCGCAGTGCTATTTGGAAAGCCGGGCCCGGCTCGGATTCCCGATGGCGCCGAAAGCCTGGGCCGACGAGGTCGCCGCGCAGATGTCGCAAAAGGCGGCCGCACAAACCACCGCAGCACGCGTGAAGCAGGCGGTCTGACGATGGCGCCGACCGATGCTGCCTTGAACGTCACGCCCGCGGTGAAGAACCTGCTGGTCGAACTGCTGGTCGAAGAACTGCCGCCGAAGGTACTGCGCCAACTCGGCGAGGCCTTCGGTGCGAACCTGCTGGCAGCCTTGCGCGCCCAGGGCCTCGCGTCGGAGGGCTCGGCGCTGAACCTGTTCGCGACACCGCGGCGCCTGGCCGCGCGCATCAGCCATGTGCTCGAACGTGCGCCCGATACGCTGCAGGCGATCAAGCTGATGCCCGTCAGCGTGGGGCTCGACGCCGAAGGCCGGGCCACCCCCGCACTGCTGAAGAAGCTGGCGCTGCTGAGCGCCGACGCGTCGGCCGTGGCCGACCTGCGGCGCGCGGCCGACGGCAAGTCCGAAGCGCTTTATTTCGACAGCAGCAAAGCCGGCGCGACCCTGGCCGACGGCCTGCAACAGGCGTTGGCCGAGGCGCTGGTGAAACTGCCGATTCCGAAGGTGATGCAGTACCAGTTGGCCGACGGCTGGACCAGCGTTTCTTTCGTGCGCCCGGCGCATGGCCTGGTGGCCTTGCACGGCGCCGACGTGGTGCCGGTCACGGCGCTCGGCCTGGCCGCCGGGCGGCAAACTCAGGGCCACCGCTTCGAGGCCCGGGTCGACCCGGTGGTGCTGCAGGACGCTGACCATTACGAACACCAACTCGAAGCGCAGGGCGCGGTGATCGCCGACTTCAGCCACCGGCGCAGCGAGATCGTGCGCCAACTGCAGGCCGCCGCCGCCGCTGGGCTGGTGCCCATAGACGACGACGCACTGCTCGACGAGGTTACGGCGCTGGTCGAACTTCCCAACGTGCTGGCCTGCCGCTTCGAGCCCGAGTTTCTGGCGGTGCCGCCGGAATGCCTGATCCTGACGATGAAAGCCAACCAGAAATACTTTCCGCTGCTGGATGCCGAGGGCAAGTTGACCGAGCGTTTTCTGATCGTCAGCAACATCCGCCCGGCCGACCCGGCGCGCGTGATCGAAGGCAACGAGCGCGTGGTGCGGCCGCGCCTGGCCGACGCCCGCTTCTTCTACGATCAGGACCGCAAATGCACGCTGGCTTCGCGCGTGCCCGACCTGGCTCGCGTCGTCTACCACGGCAAGCTCGGCAGCCAGGGTGAACGCGTGGAGCGCGTGCGTGCGCTGGCGCGCCACATCGGCCAGGCTCTGGGCGGGGCCGAACTGGCCGCGCAGGCCGACCGCGCCGCGCTGTTGGCCAAGGCCGACTTGCTGAGCGCCATGGTGGGTGAGTTCCCGGAATTGCAGGGCGTGATGGGTGGCTATTACGCCCGCCACGACGGCGAACCCGAAGCGGTGGCGCTGGCGATCGAAGACCACTACAAGCCGCGCTTCGCCGGCGACTCGCTGCCGCGTGCGCTGGCAGGGCGGGCCGGTGTGGTGCTGGCGCTGGCCGACAAGCTGGAAACGCTGTCGGCCTTGTTCGGCATCGACCAGGTGCCCACCGGCGACAAGGACCCTTTCGCGTTGCGCCGCCATGCGCTCGGCGTGATCCGGCTCTTGATCGAATGTGCGTTGCCGCTGTCGTTGCCCTCGCTGCTGGAACAGGCCTTCGCCGCTTTCCCGAAAGCCGGCGCCGATGCACCCGCAGCGCTGTTGACGTTCATCTACGACCGTCTCGTCGGCTACTTGCGCGACCAGGGCTATAGCGCGCAGGAAGTCGACGCCGTGGTAGCGGTGCGCCCACCTTGGGGCGAGTTGATGCAGCGTCTGGCGGCGGTGCGGCTGTTCGCCGACCTGCCCGAAGCCGAGGCGCTGGCGGCGGCCAACAAGCGTGTAGCCAACATCCTGAAAAAGAGCGACGCAGCGTCAAACGCGAAGGTCGAAGCGGCGTTGCTGTCCGAACCAGCCGAGCTTGCGCTGGCCGAAGCGCTGGCCCGCACCGCGCCTGCTGCCGATGCCGCTTTCGAGCGCGGCGACTACGCCGCATCACTGCAGACACTGGCCGCGCTGAAGCTGCCGGTGGATGCGTTCTTCGAAGGCGTGATGGTCAATGCCGACGACGCCGCACTGCGCCGCAACCGGCTCGCGCTGCTGGCGCAATTGCATGGCGCAATGAACCGCGTGGCGGACCTGTCGCGGCTGGTCTGACCCATGCAAAACATCAAACTCGTGATCCTGGGGCGCGACGGCATCCTCAACGTCTACCGTGAGGGTCACGTCACCGACACCGCCGAATGGCATCCGATTCCCGGTGCACTGGAAGCCGTCGCGCGCATCAACCATGCCGGCTGGCACGTGGTGCTGGCCACCAACCAGGCTGGCATCGGCCGCGGCATGATCGACATGGCCGCTGTCAACGCGATCCATGCGCTGATGCACCAGCAGTTGATGGCGCAAGGCGCGCGCATCGACGCGGTGTTCTTTTGCCCGCACCCACCCGAAGCCGATTGCGACTGCCGCAAGCCCCGGCCCGGGATGATGCTGGACATCGGGCATCGCTACGGCGTCGACTTGCGCAACGTGCCGATGGTGGCCGACACCCTGCGCGACCTGCTGGCCGCGCAGGCTGCGGGGTGTGAGCCGCACCTGCTGCACAGCGGGCGCTCGGCGGCGCTGGACGATGCGCAAATGGCCGCGATCCTGGCGCAGGTGCCATCGGCCCGAATCCACGCCAACCTGGACGCCTTCGCAGACTTCTTGCTGCAGCGCGACCATGTCAGCGATTCGCGTCAAGCTGAGCTGAACTGATGCGAACCCCCGGCACCTGGTTGTCGGCGCTGCGCTCGGCGTTGTTCCTGTTGTGGATGGCCGCCACAGTGATCCCCTGGGCATTGCTGATGCTGCTGCTGTCGATGGTGGTGCGCGGCACCCGCCTGTATTGGCCGACGATGGTCTGGCTGCGCATGGCGGTGTGGGGCGCACGCGTGATCTGCGGAGTGCGCTGGCGGGTGCAGGGCATGGCCCACCTGCCGGCTGCGTCGGACGCGCAAGCTGCCGTGGTGCTGGCGGCCAAGCACCAGTCGACCTGGGAGACCTTCGCCTACCCGACGTTGATGTCACACCCGCTGGCCTATGTCTTCAAGCGCGAGCTGCTCTACATCCCGTTTTTCGGCTGGGCCATGGGTCGGCTGGACATGATTCACATCGACCGCAGCAAGCGCACCGAGGCCTGGAGCAAGGTCGCCGAACAGGGTCGGCGGCTGTTCGCGGGCGGCGTCTGGGTGATCATGTTTCCAGAAGGAACGCGCACACCGCGCGGCAGCCAGGGCACCTACAAGGCCGGCGCGGCGCGCCTTGCGATCTCGGCCGGCGTGCCGATCGTGCCCTTGGCTGCCAGCTCGGCCAAATGCTGGCCGCGCAAGAGCTTCCTGCTGCGCCCGGGCGTGATCGACGTCTCGATCGGCCCGCCGATCGCAAGCCAAGGTCGCAGGCCGGACGAACTGATGCGCGAGGTCGAGCGCTGGATCGAAGCCGAGATGCGCCGCATCGACCCGGAAGCCTATCCCGCCGCACCCGGATCCGATTCGGCGGCCGTGGGTATCGGCCGGACCGATTCGGAACCGGCCCGCTCTTAGAAGCGCCAATGGGTCCCCCACGCGCTCGGCCCGTGGACTCGATGCAGTTGTCGCTGTTCGACGAGGCGCTGCCGCCGGTTGCCGAAACCGTGTTGAAGCGCGGTGTTTCGACGGCGCCGGACACGCCGTTGTCGCGACCGGCATCGAGTGCGACGCCGACCGAGCCGGTCGACTACAGCCACCCGCATTCGCAGCGCCGGATCGTGCTGAACGGCCACACGGTGGGCTACGCACTGCGGCGCTCCCGGCGTCGCAGCATCGGCTTCATGATCGGTGTCGAGGGCCTGTCGGTCAGCGCACCGCGCTGGGTCGGCAGCGGCGAGATCGACGCTGCGCTGCGCGAGAAAGCCGGCTGGATCCTGCGCAAGCTGCACGAGCAGCGCGAGCGTGCGCGGCGGCTCGATTCGGCGCGGGTCGACTGGCGCGCCGGCACCACCATTGCGTTCCTCGGTCAGCCGGCCGAACTGGTGCTGGACCCGCGCATCACGGGCGCAGTGCTGCACACCGACGGGGCACCCGGCGCCGCACCGCGGCTGCGCCTGCACCTGGGTCTGCCGCCCACCGCCGACGCCGCGCAGATTCGCGACACGGTGCAGAGCTGGCTGCAGCGGCAGGCACGTCGCATCTTCGAAGAGCGCTGCGCCCTGTACGCGCCGCAGCTGGCGGTGCGCATGAAGCGCCTTTCGCTGAGTTCGGCCGCCACCCGCTGGGGAAGTGCCAGCGCCGACGGTTCGATCCGGCTGAACTGGCGCCTGGTGCACTTCGCGCTGCCGGTGATCGACTATGTGGTGACGCACGAATTGGCGCACTTGCGAGAGATGAACCACGGCCCGGCTTTCTGGGACGTGGTGCGCAGCGCCTTGCCGGGTTACAAGTCCGCGCGCAGCATTCTGCGCACCGAGGTGCTGCCGGTCCTCGACTGATCCCGTTCTTTCGGAGAGTGTCGGTGGCCCCGCCCATCCCCCGTGTGAACGATGCGCAAACCGTGCCGGCGCGGAATACTCACCGCACTGCTGTCATCGCGCAGAAAGCAAGCGGGGTCGGGAGGCTCCGGGCTCGGCGGCGGCAAGGCGGGTCATCCAGCGTCCGCCTTGCCGCAGGCGCGCCCCCTGATCAGCGCCTGGCTTGCGTCCTTCGGCGCATTAGACGGTTGCGCTCCAGCGCAAGACCCCGTCCGCGCCTGACGCGGCTTCTAGCTTGCCGCGTCCTGCCAGCGCATGCAGGTGGGCGACCGACTCGCCCATCGCAAAGGTCGTCTGGTGCAGGTCCAGCTTGCGCCTGAAGAGCACCGGCAACAGGTCGGCCGCGCTCTGCGGCGCTTCGGCGCAGGCGGCCAGCACGTCTTCGAAACGGTCTGCATGGTGGGCTTGCAACTGATCGATGCGGGTGTGCAGCCCCGTGAAGGGCTTGCCGTGCGAAGGCAGCACCAGCGTGTCGGCCGGTAGTGCGCGCAGCCGCTCGATCGAATCCAGATAGAGCGTCAACGGATCGGCTTCGGGCTCCATGTGCATCACGCTGACATTGGTGGAGATGCGCGGCAACACCATGTCGCCTGCGATCAGCAACTTCGGCGCCGGTGCATGCAGCGCGATGTGTTCCGGCGCGTGGCCGTAGCCGACGTGGCATTGCCATTCGTCGGAACCGATCTGCAGCCGCATGCCGTCGAGTAGACGCCTGAAGCGGTCTGGCACGGCCGGCACCATGCTGGCGTAGTAACTGCCGCGGGCGCGAATTTGCTCCAGCGCGCCGGGATCGTTCAAGCCGTGTCTTGAGAAGAAGCGTGCGGCTGCGTTACCGCCGACGTCGCTGGTGGCCTGGCTGGCCGCCCGCGCCACGTTCCAGTCTGTGGCGCTGATCCACAAACGACATTCATCACGAGCCCCCACGTTTGCGGCTTTGCCGCTGCGCTGCCCCCCGAGGGGGCGGACCCCGGCTTGGGACGGCCCGGCGCCGGCGCCGTTCCGCAACTTGGACCAACGCTCGCACAACCACTGTGCCGATCCGATGTGGTCCGGGTGCATGTGGGTGACGATCACCCGCAGCACCGGCAGTCCTTGCAATTCGTCGGCGAAGATCCGTTCCCAGTTGGCGCGGGTGTCGTCGTCGGCGATACCGCAGTCGACGATGGTCCAGCCTTCGACCCCTTCCACCCGGTCGCGCAGCAGCCACAGGTTGATGTGGTCCAGCGCGAACGGCAACCGCATGCGCAGCCAGCGCACGCCGGGTGCGACTTCCAGCGTGGTGCCAGGGTCGGGCAGCGTGTCGCCGAACGGGTAGTGCAGAGCGCTCTCTTGCGCGTTGGACATGGTGTGACCTGGGCAGTGTCGCTGGCAATGTGGCAGCCAGTCTAACCAGCGATGCCGCACAGTCGCGCTGGCATGATCGGCGCTCAGCAAGAGGGATCGCACCATGAACCTGCCAGGCCTGAACTTCCAACTCGGCGACGACATCGACGCGCTGCGCGACGCGGTGCATGCCTTCGCGCAGGCCGAGATCGCACCGCGCGCCGCCGAGATCGACGCCAGCGACCAGTTTCCGGCCGACCTGTGGCGCAAGATGGGCGAGATCGGGGTGCTCGGCATCACCGTGCCGGAAGCCTACGGCGGTGCCGACATGGGCTACCTGGCGCACATGATCGCGATGGAGGAGATCAGCCGCGCGAGCGCAAGCGTCGGCTTGAGCTACGGCGCGCACAGCAACCTGTGCGTCAACCAGCTCAAGCGCAACGGCTCCGACGCGCAAAAGAAAAAGTACCTGCCCAAGCTGATCAGCGGTGAACATGTAGGCGCACTGGCGATGAGCGAGGCCGGCGCCGGCAGCGACGTCATCAGCATGAAGCTGCGGGCGGTCGAGAAGGGCGGCGTCTTCTTGCTGAACGGCACCAAGATGTGGATCACCAACGGCCCCGATGCCGACACCATGGTGGTCTATGCCAAGACGGAGCCGGACACAGACCCCCACACTTCGATGCCCGCCGAGGGGGCGCGCCCGCCTTCGGGCGGCCGTGCGGCGGGCGGCGCGCGCAACATCACTGCCTTCATCGTCGAGAAGGGCATGAAGGGTTTCAGCACCGCGCAGAAGCTGAACAAGTTGGGCATGCGCGGCAGTCACACCGGCGAGATGGTGTTCAAGGATGTGGAGGTGCCGGCCGAGAACGTCCTGGGCAACGTGAACGGCGGCGCGAAGGTGCTGATGAGCGGCCTCGACTACGAACGCGCGGTGCTGGCGGCCGGCCCGATCGGCATCATGCAGGCGGTGATGGACAACGTGGCGCCCTACATTCACGACCGCAAGCAGTTCGGCCAGAGCATCGGTGAATTTCAGTTGATTCAGGGCAAGGTGGCCGACATGTACAC
>JALYUN010000219.1 GCA_030853725.1 Pseudomonadota bacterium
CGCGGCGCTTGGGTGCGCGGCCCACGGCGGCGGGGTCGAACAGCAGCAGGTCGGCCGAATGGCCCACGCGCAGTTCGCCGCGGCCGCGCAGGCCGAAGATTTGCGCGCTTTGTTGCGTCAGCCGGCGCACCGCTTCCTGCAGCGGCATGGCACCGCGGTCGCGCACCCAGTGGCCCATCAGGTGCAGGCCGAAGCCGGCATCGGTGAAGAAGGTCAGGTGGGCGCCGGCGTCCGACAACGAGATCAAAGAGTGCGGGTGGTTCAGGAGCCGCGCCACCGCGTCTTCGTCGCTGTTGAGCAGTTGCGCAACGAAGATCGTCTGCAGTTGTTCGGACAAGGCCAAGTCGAGCATCGTGTCCAGCGGATCGCTGCCTTGCCGTGCCGCCAATTCCTCAATGCTGCATTGCTCCATCGTGCGGTGCCGGGGGTCGGCGACCTCGACCACGTGAACCTTGTCCCATTCGCCGTTGAACAGCCTGAAGGTGGCCGGCGTGGCCAGTTCGGCCCGCACGTGGTTGCGAAAGGCCGGATCGGCCAGCACCGCTCTCAAGCGCTCGCCGTGCAGACCGAGTGCTGGCTTCCAGCTCTGCAAGCCTTCCACCGGGTACGGCGAAGCCAGCGTGAAGTCCATCGTCAGCGGGCAGCACGACACCTGGCCGATCAGACGCCGGCCGCGCACGTTGGCCGCACTGATGGCGTCCAGGTCGGCGAACACCGCGCCGGGGTTGGTGCCGTTGTGCAGCAACGCCGCGATCATCACGGGGCGACCCGATCGTGCGGCCATCTGCTCCAGCAACGCCACCGGCATCTGCCCGCCCTTGGTGACCATGTAGACACCGCCGCCGTGCGCGGCCATGGCCTCGATCAGTGCCAGATGTTCGGCGTCGTCCGCCAGGCGCGATGGCATCGGCAAACCGCCTTCGCCGTTGTGCGCCGGGCTCGTGGAGCTGGCCAGGCCGACCGCGCCGGCGACCATCGCTTCGCGCACCAGTGCGGCCATCTGCGCGACTTCGTCGGCAGCGGCGGCGCGCTGCGCGGCTTCGGCGCCCATGACCCAGGTGCGCAACGACGAATGGCCGACGTAGGCCGCCAGGTTGGCTGCGCTGCCGCTGCGGCGCAACTGCGCCAAGTACTCGGCAAAACTCTCGAATCCCCAGTCGATGCCGCGCTTCAACACGTCCAGCGACATGCCTTCGACCTGCGTCAGGTTGCGCATCGTCAGCTCGCGGTCGGCCGGGCGGCACGGTGCGATCGTGAAGCCGCAGTTGCCGATCACGGCGGTGGTGACCCCGAGCGCGGGCGAGGGCCGCAGATAGGGGTCCCAGGTGACCTGGGCGTCGAAGTGGGTATGGCTGTCGATGATGCCGGGCATCAGCGCCAGGCCGTCGGCTTCGACGACGCGTTCGGCGTCGACCGGCAACGCAGCACCGATAGC
This sequence comes from Pseudomonadota bacterium, assembly GCA_030853725.1. Lineage (GTDB taxonomy): Bacteria > Pseudomonadota > Gammaproteobacteria > Burkholderiales > Burkholderiaceae_C > Rubrivivax. Next base: position 1,436 of record JALYUN010000219.1, read on the forward strand.
GGTGATGCGCCCGTTCTTCACCGCCAGGTCGGCGGTGACGGGGTCGGCGCCGGTGCCGTCGTAGAGCCGGGCGTGGCGGATCAGCAGGTCATCGTTCATTCAAGCTGCCTTGAGCGCGGGGCTGCCGAACAAATCTTCCATCGCCTTGCGCGTTTGCCAGGCCTTCGTGCCGGTGTCCATCGCGACATCGGCCCAGCTCAAGCTCTGGCCCTGCTTGATCGGCCGCAGCAGTTTCACGTCGTGCGCCAGTCCCAGCGGCAGTCCGCCCATTTGCAGCGACGTGGCGGCCGGCAGCAGCTTGCCCCAGACCGTGTAGCCGCCTTCGCCGTCCAGCACTTCGCCCGCTTTCAGGTCGCGTTTGGCGGTGGCGACCACGTCCGCGTTCCAACCGGTGGCCACGCCGGTGGGCTCGCCACGCAAGGCCACGCTGGCCACCGACAAGCCGACCTCCAGTCCGATCAGGTGCCAGCGCTTGTAGAGCGTGAAGTAACGCCCGCTCGGGTCGGTGTGGGCGTTGTATTCCTCGAAGCAGTTCTTGATGTAGTCGGTTTCGGCTTCGACCGTGACCCACACGCCCATGCGGATGTCGTAGGGGATCTGGCGGCCGTCCTTTTCCAGCGAAGAGATCACCTCGACCATGCCCTTGCGCTCGAGCACGCCGCCTTCGCTGATAGGCCGCGTCACGAACGGGATGTCCTCGACGCTGGCCGGCGGGTACAACAGGCCGTTACTCGGGACGCCCAGGCCGGTGGCGTTGGAAACCGCGGTGCTTTCGATCGAAGGCTTCGAGCCGTCGAGGAAGCTGTTGAACATCTTCGGGTTGAGCCCGCCGCGCGTAGCTTGCTCGGGCGTCAGGCCGTAATAGCCCCAGACCGTCTCAGGCGTCGACTGGCTGAAGTGCGGCAGCCACTTGTGGCCGCGCCCGGCCGCCACCACCGGGAAGCCGCAGGTGCGGGCCCAGTCGACCAGGTCGCAGATCAGCGCCGGCTGGTCGCCGAAAGCCAGGCTGTAGATCACATCGGCTTCGGCCGCGCGCCGGGCCAGCAGGGGGCCGCAGAAGGCGTCGGCTTCGACCGTGACGTTGACCACGTGCTTGCGGTTCGCGAACGCGGCCAGGCAATGGTCGACCGCAGCGATCGGGTGGCCGGTGCATTCGACGATCACGTCGACGGCCGGGTGTTTCACCAACGCTTCCCAGTCGTCACCGATGTGGGTGGTGCCGCGCTGGACGGCTTGGTCGAGCGATGCCGCTTGCGTGCGTTCGGTCTGCCAGCCGACGCGCTGCAGATTCGTGCGCGCCGCGTCGGGCGACAGATCGGCGATGCCCACCAGATGCACACCCGGCGTGCGCGGCACCTGCGCCAGATACATCGAACCGAACTTGCCGGCACCGATCAGGCCGATGCGGATCGGCTTGCCTTCGGCTTGCCGTTGCTGGAGTTGGCGGTACAGGCTCATGCGGCAGCCCGTGTAGTGGCGAAGGGTTCCGTCGAAGTCGTCAAGGCGCTGCCGGGCATGCCGTTCTTCCACGGCAGCTCGACCGGGTAGTCTTTCAGCAAACAATCGTCGGGCAGGCAATCGATGGGACTGAAGTCGCGGTGGGCGATGAACTCCGGGCGCTTGAAGCGGCGGATGTGGTTGCTGACGGCGCACAGGCTCAGGTAGACGCTGACCCGGTTCCACGGCGACAGGTTGCTGCCCGAGGCATGGACCAGGCAGGAATGGAACAGGATCATCGAGCCGGCAGGCCCGTGGGGCGAGACGATGCCGCCTTGCTTGCCACCCGCGCGCTCCACCAACTGCGCGATCAACGCGTTGTCCACGGTCCACAGCGGGTAGCTGGTGGTCGTGAGGTCGTGCTTCGCATCGACCACGCCTTTCCGGTGGCTGCCGGGAATGAACATCAACGGGCCGTTGAACTCGTTCACATCGTCGAGAAAGATGGCTACGTTCATCGCGCGCTCGGTCGGCATCTGGTCGTCGTTGAGCCAAGTGCCGTAGTCCTGGTGCCATTGCCAGACATCGCCTTCGAAGGCCATCTTGCCGTTGACCTTGAACTGGTGCATGTAGAGGTCTTCACCGAACAGCTCGCGCACCGGTTCGACCATGCGCGGGTGGCGTGCCAACTTCGCGAAAGGCCCGCTCACCAGATGTGCTGCGAAGTTGGTCCGCACAGCGTCCGAGCCTTTCTCGCGCACGTTGAAGGCGTCGCGGCGCTGGTAGAGCGCCGGCACGGCGTCGGTCAGGGTCTCCGTTTCTTCGGCCGAGAACAGGCCGGGGAAGAAGACATAGCCGTCGGTTTCGAATTGCGCGCGTTGTTCGGGGGTCAGTTTCACAGAGTGGCTCCGGTGGATAACCGTCGGCGTGGCGGCTGGGTGAGAAGGGGGATGGGGGTGGGGATACTGGCAGGGCGCAGATTCAATTGTTCGGTGATGTGCGCAGCGGCACGGTCGTCGTGGGCCTGCATCAGCCGCCCCGCGGTGGCGACCTGGCCCCGTGCGATGGCGGTGGCGACCGCCGCGTGGTCGTCCCACACCGACTCGCGCAGGGCCGACTTCTGCAACACCGCACCCATCGCGCGGCGAATGTGACTCCAGTGCAGTTGCGCGCTGCGTTCGATCAGCGGGTTGCCGGACGCGACATAGACGGCGTGGTGAAAGGCGAAGTCGGCTTCGATCATCGCCGGCACGTTGCGGCTCCTGGCGGCCTTGCGCCCGCGCTCGATCAACTTCGGGTCGATCACGGCGCGGCGTTCGGCGGCCAGCCGTGCGGCCAGCGTGTCGAGCGCGCCGCGCACCGCGTAAACGCCAGCGATCGAGTCGCCCTGCAACGCCGCCACCTGCAGACCACGGCCGGGCGCGTCCTGCAGCAGTCCGTCGGCCTTCAGCAACCGCAAAGCCTGCAGTACCGGTTGGCGCGAAACCGCGAGCTGCCGGGCGACCGTTTCTTGCGTGATACGTGCCAACGGGGGCAGAGCGCCGGCGCTGATGGCATCGTGCAGCGCCCGATAGACGCGCTCGACCAGGTCCGGTGCGGCTTCGAGCTTGACGAGCGTGGCGGTCATCGCGGTTTTTGGTATTCCGTATACAGAATACGTCCGCTATGGTTGCGGCGCAAGTTGCAGCACAGGTTCCCGCACGACTGGAAGGGCCCGCCGCAGCCGCCGTGGGCGAACCTAGGGGCCGCCGTCCGTCCGAAGGGGGGGCGAACTGCCGCGTGATGCTGCTTAGAGTGAGTGCCATCGGCAGACGGGTCCACCGCATGTCGGACCTGCAACCTCTGGAGCGACGCACATGGAAACCATCTCGGTCATCTGGGCCAACGCAGCCCTGGCTGCCATTCGCAACCCGGGCGCCAACGGTGCGCCCGCCGACCGTCGCCGGATCGGCCCGCCGATGGTGGCGCGTTCGCTGGCGCTGCTGCACAGCGACAGCTACGACGCCTGGGCGGTCTTCGACGCCACCGCGTTGCCCACGCGGCTGCGCGTGCTGCGCCAGCCCGCCGCCCCCACGGTCGAAGGCATCGGCAACCTGGCCGCGGCAGGTGTCATGCAGGCCGCGCATACTGACGGCTCGAACCAGAGCGGCACGCTCGGCGCGGGCAACGGCTTGTACGGCGACACCACAGGCTATGTGCCGGTCAATTCGCCAATCACGGTGACCGTGCCCAGCAAGGCGGCTGACATTGCCGCGCCGGACCGCTGGCAACCGCTCGGCTATGCAGACGGCGGCGGCGTGATCCGGATTCCCGGCTTCATCGCGCCGCAGTGGCCGAACGTGCGGTCGTTCGCGCTGCAGTCTGCCGACCAGTCCCGGCCCGGCCCGCCCGCGGCGATCGCCTCGCAGGCTTTCCTGGAGCAGGCGCGCCATATCGTGGAGATTCAGCAGAGCCTGACCGTCAAGCACAACGTCACTGCCGAATACTGGGCCGACGGCCCGAGTTCGGAGCTGCCGCCGGGGCACTGGGAACTGTTCGCCACCTTTGTGTCGGCGCGTGACAACCACACGCTGCACGACGACGCGCGCATGGACTTCGCGCTGGCCAACGCGATCCACGATGCGGCCATCGCCACCGGGGACTGCAAGCGTCACTGCGACTGCGTGCGGCCCGTCACCGCCATTCGCCATCTGGGTCGGGGCAGATCGTTCCAGGGCTGGGACGGCACGGCGTTGGCCCCGATCGACGGGTCGGCCCGGCGCCCGCACCAGGTCCGCACCTTCCCGACGCCGCCGTTCCCGGAGTACACCTCGGGCCACAGCGCCTTCTCTACCGCCGCGGCCGAAGTGCTCAAGCGCTTCACGGGCAGCGATGCCTTCGGCACTGTCGTGGGACACCTCCAGCGAAGCCGCGCAGGAAGCCGGGGAGTCGCGGTTGTATGGCGGCATCCACTTCTACGAAGGCAACGTGGTGGGGCTCGCGCTCGGGCGGCGCTGTGGGGCGCAGGCCTTCGAGCTGGCCGCGCGTCACTGGAGCGGCGCGCTGTAGAGCCAGCGCCCTTGCGGCTGGCCCGGCTTCCCGCCGCCGGCGCTCGCCGCGCCTCAAGTCGCGCTGCGGCGGGTCGATAGTTCTGGCATCTGCCCACCGAGGTGCTGCCGCGCCCAGTTCATGCTCAAAGCCATTCCGGTCGCCCAGTTGCGCGTGGGCATGCACTTGCACAAGCTGGATGGCTCGTGGCTATCGCATCCCTTCTGGAAGTCGCGCTTCGTGATCACCACCGAAGCCGAACTGGTGCAAGTTCGCGGCTGCGGTGTGGCCAGTTGTTGGATCGACACCGCGCGCGGGCTCGATGTGGCCGCGCCGGCGGCGGTTGTGGTCATGGCGGCCACGGCGGCGATTGAACCCGTTTCGGTCGCAGCCGCATCGCGCGAGCTCGCGGCCGGGGTTGGGACCGGGGTTGGGACACCCGCAGCAGTAGTGCTGCCGCCACCGCGGCCACAGCCGGCTTCGATGGCCGACGAACTGAAGAAAGCCGCTGCAATCTGCCAGCGCGGCCGTGCCGCCGTGACGGCCATGTTCAACGAAGCCCGCATGGGCCGCACGCTGGACGCCGAAAATTGCTTGCCGCTGGTCGAGGACATCACCGCTTCGGTGCTGCGCAACCCCGGTGCTCTGGTCAGCCTGGCGCGCCTGAAGACCGCCGACGACTACAGCTACATGCATTCGGTGGCGGTGTGTGCGTTGATGGTGGCACTGGCCCAGCGACTGGGCTGGCCCGATGACGAATTGCGCCACGCCGGGCTGGCCGGCTTGATGCACGACATCGGTAAGGCGGTGATGCCGACCGAGGTGTTGAACAAGCCCGGCAAACTGACTGAAGCCGAATTCAGCGTGATGCGCAGTCACCCCGAGCGGGGCCATGCCATCCTGGTGGAAGGCAACGGTGTCACGCCCCAGGTGCTGGAGGTGGCCTTGCACCATCACGAACGCATCGACGGCACCGGCTATCCGCACCGCCTGGGTGCCGAGCGCATCGGCGCGTATGCGCGGGCCGGCGCCATCTGCGACGTGTACGACGCGATCACCTCGAACCGGCCCTACAAGGCGGGCTGGGATCCGGCCGAGTCTGTGGAGCGGATGTCGGGCTGGAAAGGTCACTTCGATCCGGCGATGTTCTCGGCCTTCGTGCAGAGCCTGGGTATCTACCCGACCGGCTCGCTGGTGCGGCTGGAATCGAAGCGCCTGGCGGTGGTGTTGGAGCAGAACCTGCATGCGCTGGTGGCACCGCAGGTGAAGGTGTTTTATTCGCTGCGCAGCCAGATGCCGATCGAGCCCACCGTGCTGGACTTGTCGCGCCCGGGCTGCAGCGACCGCATCGCCGGCCGCCAGGACCGCAAGGAAGGCGCAGCCGGCGAATTCGCCCGGGTCGACGACCTGTGGCTCGACCCGGAGTTGCTGCGGCGCTCGCGCCGCAAGGGCTGAAGTACCCGTCCCAGGT
>JALYUN010000005.1 GCA_030853725.1 Pseudomonadota bacterium
GTCGCGGTTCATGCGGTTTTTTCGTAGACGTCGCTGAAGTGCTCGCCGTTCCACACATAGAGCAGATAAGCGGCATGCAGACAGTGGCTGGCGCCCCGGGGATCGAACAGGCCCACGCATTGCCCGCGTGCATGACGCACGCTGCGATACACCACGCCGTGCGATCCGTCGGCATGCAGCCGGGCACCCAATGCGCGCGACGGTCCGTAGTCATCGGGGTCGTGCGCCGATGCATGGGCGAAAGGCCGCAGGTCATGCAGGCGCGCGTCGATAGCCACGTGGTACAGCCGCATCGGAAGGTGGGTCGGGCCCTGGCGGGTCGCGGCAAGGAACAGGCCGTGGTGGTGACGGGTTTCCGACACCGCGGTGTCGCGGTCGCGGCCCGCGTAGAACACACCATAGGCCCCGGCCGAAAAACGGCTGCCGAGCAGGTTCAGATGTGTGAACGCTGCCATGACCGGCCCGCTGCCCGGGCCGTACAGACGTTGTTCCTGCGGCACCCGTTCGATCTGGCCCACCTCGTCGCGAACCCGTTCGTTGGTCATCGATTCGAGGGCATAGAGCGCTTCGAAATCGGCGGCACCGGCCACGCGGTCGAAAAGCGAAATGGCGGGATGGCGCGTGGGCACGATGCGACAGGCCTGCTGCCAGCGCACCCGGCGGATGTCGGGTTGCGGCGGCGCCGCAAGCCCGATGTCAGGACCAGCCACCGCCACGCGCGCCGTCCAGATAGCGTCGCACCAGGTTCAAGTCGCTGACATTGCCCGCCAACATGCGCGCCAACGCGGGCTGCCCCCCGAAGGGCGGCGCATCGTTCGGCTGCCGAACCCAGGCATCGGCGGCTGTCGCATCGGGCAAAAGAATCTGCAGGCTCTTGTAGATGCCCAGCAGATTCGACAGGCGTTCCAGCGTATCGCGCGGCAAGTTGGCTTTGTCGGGTTGCTTGCGCCAGACGAAGAAGGTCGATCGCGGCGGCTGGCCGAGCAGATTCAGCTGCTCGTCGATGCTCAAACCCCAAGCTTCTGCAATACGGGTGAAGGCGCGCAGACCGGCGGCGCCCATCGGGGTTGCATCAAATGCGGAGGCGGCCGGCGAGAAACTGCCGGCAGTCGCAGGATCGATTCGCGCGCCCTGGCGTTGAGAAAAAGTCGCAGCAGACATGAAAATCCGATTTCAGACGGTCAGTGAATTGTAGTCCATAACGGGATTTTCGAATGCGCTCGCTCGCGCTGGCGCTGCGTTCTGCCCCTAGACTGGTCGCGAGCCGGCGCTCCGGACTGCAGCGCCGACGCCAATCGCAACGCAACTGAAGACGCCCATGCAACTCAGCCATGAACACCGCCAGCTGCAGGACACCGTGCTGCGTTTTGTCGAGCAGGAGCTGAATCCGCATGTCCGCAGCTGGGAAGCTGCCGAGCAGTTTCCGAGCCACGAGATCTTCAAGCGCATGGGCCAGCTCGGCCTGCTGGGGCTGAAGTACGACGAAGCGTTCGGCGGCAGCGGACTCGATTTCAGCTTTGCCGTGGTGCTGGCCGAAGCGCTCGGAGAGTGCCTCTGCGGCGGGGTGCCGCTCGCGATCGGGGTGCAGACCGACATGGCGACGCCGGCCCTGGCCCGCTTCGGCAGCGACGAGCTGAAGCGCGAATTCCTTTCCCCCGCCATCGCCGGGGACGCTGTGGCCTGCGTGGCGGTCAGCGAGCCCGGTGCCGGGTCGGATGTGGCCGCCATCCGCACCCGCGCAAGGCGCGATCACGGCGACTGGCTCATCGACGGCAGCAAGATGTGGATCACGAACGGCATGCAGGCCGACTGGTGCTGCCTGCTGGCCAACACCAGCGATGCGGGTGATGACGGCGCTCACCGCAACAAGAGCCTGATCATGGTGCCGATGGATGCGAGCGGCATCACGCGGCAGAAGATCCACAAGATGGGCATGCACAGCAGCGACACCGCGCAGTTGTTCTTCGACAGCGTGCGGGTGCCGGTGCGCAATGTGATCGGTGAGGAAGGCATGGGCTTTCGCTACCAGATGCAGCAGTTCCAGGAAGAAAGGCTGTCGATCGCCGCCGGTGCACTGCGCACGCTGGACCGGGTCATCGACCGGACCATCGACTACACCCGCGAACGGCGGGCATTTGGCAAGCGCATTCTCGACAACCAGGTGGTGCACTTCCGCCTTGCCGAGTTGCGCACTGAAGTCGAAGCGCTGCGCGCGCTGACCTGGCGCGCGGTCGACGGGCTGCTGCAAGGGAACGACGTGACGCGCCTGGCGAGCATGGC
>JALYUN010000012.1 GCA_030853725.1 Pseudomonadota bacterium
GGGCGGCAATCAGTCCGTGTGTCTTGAGATTCATTGCGTGTCTCCGTTCTCGGCACCTGCACCAGAAGGGGACGAGTGTGCGCGATTGCAAGATCGTTGCAAGTTCGGGCATCAACCGACGCAAGCCGCGCCCGCTCGGAAAACCTGATTCAAGCGCCGGCCACCAGCCCCAGCCATTCGTGTAACGCCTCGCGCACGTCGCTGAAACCGCGGCTGCTGGGCAGGAAATCCGCGGCGTCGATGCGGTTGCTGGAAGGCAGCCCCATCGGCGCCGGCACGATTTTCAATGGCCCGCTGGTCGCGCGCTGGAAGTTGCGTACCGCCCGCGGCATCGAAAGGCCAGTCGTCACCAGTACGACCTGGGTGATGCCCTGCGGTTGCAGGATCTTCAGCGTGTCGATGGCGTTTTCGCGCGTGTCGCGCGAAACCGTTTCGGTCCAGCGCAGCGGGCGGCCGTAGTCGCGCTCGGCGATGCGGGCTGCAATTTCGGCTTCGCTCTGCCCGGGTTCGGCACCGCGGCCGACACCGCCGCTGAAGGCCACCGGCAGGCCGGTTTCGCGCGACAGCCACAACCCGTAACGCAAACGCTCGGCGGTGTCCGGCTTGAGCGTGGCCACGCCGTATTCCGGCGCCAGCACGCGGCGGCCGCCCCCCAGCACCACGATGGCGGTCTTCGGCGCCCGCTTCAGATCGGTGATGTCGCCTTGCGACAGCGCCCGCACCGGTGGCAGCAGCCATAACCGCAATGCGGTGGCACCGGCGGCGGTGGTCGAAAGCCACAGGCCGATCACCGCCAGCAGGATCAGCAGCCAGGCCAACAAACGGCGCCTGAACATCAGCCGTGCGCCCACCAACACCAGCAGCAGCAACGGCAGCGGCGGCAGCAGCAGGCTGCCGATGACCGGCTTCCAGGACTGAATGCCCAGGCTCAGGAAGATCTCGTTCATCGACTCCGGATCACCGCTGTGTGCCGCGTGGCGATCGCTTCAGAAAAAGGCCTGCAGCCCCGTCTGCGCACGCCCCAGGATCAAGGCGTGCACGTCGTGCGTGCCTTCATAGGTGTTGACGGTTTCCAGATTGATCATGTGGCGGATGACGTGGTATTCATCGTGGATGCCGTTGCCGCCATGCATGTCGCGCGCCATGCGCGCGATCTCCAGCGCCTTGCCGCAACTGTTGCGCTTGATGAGGCTGATCATCTCGGGTGCAGATCGGCCTTCGTCCATCAGCCGGCCTACGCGCAACACCGCTTGCAGGCCGAGCGTGATTTCGGTTTGCATGTCGGCCAGCTTCTTCTGGATCAACTGGTTCTGCGCCAGCGGGCGGCCGAACTGCTTGCGGTCCAGCGTGTAGTTGCGGGCCGCGTGCCAGCAGAATTCGGCTGCGCCCAGTGCACCCCAGGCGATGCCGAAGCGCGCCTTGTTCAAGCAGCCGAAGGGGCCCTTGAGGCCACTCACGTTGGGCAGCAGGTTGGCTTCGGGCACGAACACCGCGTCCATCACGATTTCGCCGGTGATGCTGGCGCGCAGGCTCATCTTGCCTTCGATCTTCGGCGCCGAGAGGCCCTTCATGCCTTTCTCCAGTACGAAGCCGTGGATGCTTTCCTGGCCCCCCACCTTGCCGTCCGGATCTTCTTTCTTGGCCCAGACCACGAACACGTCGGCGATCGGGCTGTTGGTGATCCACATCTTGCTGCCGTGCAACAGATAGCCGGCCACGCCGTCGCGGGTGGCGGGCTTGGCGCGCGTCAGCATGCTGGCTGGGTCGCTGCCATGGTTGGGCTCGGTCAGGCCGAAGCAGCCGATCCATTCGCCGGTGGCCAGTTTGGGCAGGTACTTTTCGCGCTGCGCTTCATTGCCGTAGGCGTGGATCGGGTGCATCACCAGCGAGCTCTGCACACTCATCGCGCTGCGGTAGCCGGAGTCGACACGCTCGACCTCGCGCGCAACCAGGCCGTAGCAGACGCTGTTGAGACCGGCGCAGCCATAGCCTTCGATGGTGGTGCCGAGCAGGCCTAAAGCGCCCATCTCGGACATGATCTCGCGGTCGAAGGTCTCGTGGCGGGCGGCCATCAGCACGCGGGTCTGCAGCCGTTCCTGGCAGTAGTCGGCCGCGGCGTCGCGCACGGCGCGTTCGTCTTCGCTGAGCTGGCTGTCGAAGAAGAAGGGGTCTTCCCAGTTGAAGTTGCTGGCCATGTGAGTTCTCTTGCAGTGGTGCCCGTAGTTTAGTGAGCCCACCTGCAGGCCGACTGCCCTGCCGTCTGGCTGGCTAGAACGGCATGAAGCCGCTGGCCGGGTCCAGATCGGGGAACACGGAATCGAGCCCGCGCCGCAGCAGTTGCCGGCGGGCACGCTGTTCTGCGACGGCGCCGGTCAACAGGTCGAAGACCGGGCCGCGCAGCAGCCACAGGTCGAAGGGCTCTTCGGCATTGCGTACCTGCTTGCGCAACCATTCGACACCGGGCTCGGACTCCATAGCCTGCAGAAAGGTCAGCTTGAGTGAAGCGAAGGCGTCGCGCGCGGCGATGTGTGCCCTGCGGTCGCCGGGCTCGCCGATGGCGGCGAACGTGGCGGGGCTGAAATGGCGGGGAGCGGAGTTGGGGATCAAGGCAGAGGCCTCACAGGGACGCGAACTGCGAACGCGGCGCGCGGGTCGGAAAGTGGTGGTCGATCTGCGCCAGTCGCCGCTCCGCCTCGTGCTGGCTGCGGGCAAGTCCGACCACGCGAAAGATCTCGGCCCGCGCATGCCAAAGGTCGCGCAACGAGCGCGCGTTGTCGATGCGTTCGCGCAGCGCGTCGGCCTCTTCGGACAACAGGTCGCACACCGTGGCCTTGAAGTCGTTGCGAGCCTGCGGCAGTTGTCCCAGCGGCGGGGCGGCTTCCTGCGGCGCCGGTGCCAACAGCCAGAACAGCCAGCGCTGCCAGGGCGTGTCGGCCGGGTCAGGCTGATAGCGCAGCGAAGGCGGGCAGGCCTCACTGCGCAACACGCTGGTGGCCGCGAGGGTGCTTCTGCGGCCGGGTCGGTTCATCAGGCGCATCGGTGGCTTTCGGTTGGCAGCGTCGTGATCTCGTGACTTCGAAACGGAATCGTCGAAGTCCTATGCTCGACCCGATCGGGGTTTCGGGAACGCCCGAGTAACAAGCGGTTAGGGGGCCATTTCGAGCGCGGGGGGCACCTGCGACGACGGTTCAGGCGGGGGAGACACGAACACGATGAGATGGATCAAACGAACGTTGCTGGTGGCTTTCGCCGTGCTGCTGCTGGCTGCGGCGCTGCTGGCCATCTTTGTGCAGCGGGTGTTGCCGCAGACCCAGGGTGCCATCGAATTGCAGTTGCCGGCGGCGCCACTGGCCGGCCTGCGAATCGAACGCGACGCCTGGGGCGTGCCGACGATTCGGGCCGACAGCGCCCACGACGCCTGGTTCGGACTGGGATTCGCTCACGCGCAGGATCGGCTGTGGCAGCTGGAAACCCACCGACGTATTGCGGCCGGCAGGCTGGCCGAGGCTTTCGGCCCGGCCGCTGTCGACACCGACCGCTTCCTGCGCGCACTCGGCGTGCGGCAGGCCGCTGCCGCGCAGTGGGCATTGCTGCCGGCCGAGTCGCGCGCAGTGCTGCAGGCCTATGCCGACGGCATCAACGCCTTCGTGCAGCAACAAATGCGCGCCCGCCCGCCGGAGTTCGTGATTCTCGGCCTCCAGCCTGAACCGTGGACCCCTGAAGACAGCCTGGGCTGGGCGCTGATGATGGCCTGGGACCTGGGCGGCAACTGGGGCAGCGAGTTGCTGCGTTTGCGGCTGGCGCTGCGTATGCCGGTGGAGCGTATCGATCAGCTGTTGCCGCCGTATCCCCGCGAAGCGCCGCTGACCAGTGCCGATTACGCCGCGTTGTTTCGCAGCCTGAAGCTGAGCGGCGCACCAGCCGTCACATCGTGGCTGCGGTTGCCGCAGATCGCACCGCCTTCGGGTGTCGAAGGCGTGGGCTCGAACAACTGGGTGGTGGCCGGCAGCCACACCACCACCGGCCATCCGCTGTTGGCCAACGACCCGCACTTGAAGCTGAGCACGCCCTCGCTGTGGTACCTGGCGCGCATCGAGATGCCAGGCCTGAAGGTGGCGGGCGCCACGTTGCCGGGGCTGCCCGGCGTGGTGCTGGGGCAGAACGAGCACATCGCCTGGGGCTTCACCAACACCGGCCCAGACGTGCAGGACCTGTACATCGAAGAGACCGACGCGAACGACCCGGCGCGCTACCGCACGCCCGACGGCTGGGCGCGCTTCGAAAGCCACAGCGAAGTGATCCACGTCAGAGGCGGCGCCGATGTGGCCATCACCGTGCGCCGCACGCGCCACGGGCCGGTACTGTCGGACGCCGGCATCGTCACCGACCTGCTGGGGTCCGACCCGAAGGCAAAGCCCGTACCTCCGACCGAGGCCCATGTGCTGGCACTGCGCTGGACCGCGCTGGACCCCGACAACGATGCCATCACGCCCGCGCTGGCGATGCAGGCGGCTTCCTCGGTCGACGCATTCATCGACGCCACGCGCGGCTGGGTGGCACCGATGCAGAACATGGTGGTGGCCGACGACGCCGGTCGCATTGCGATGGTCGCGGCCGGGCGGGTGCCGCTGCGCAAGCCCGACAACGACCTGCATGGCCTGGTGCCGGCGCCGGGCTGGGACGCGCGCTACGACTGGGCCGGCTTCGTGCCCGCCGATGCCACGCCGCGAGAACGCGACCCCGAACGCGGCTTCATCGTCACCGCCAACCAGCGCATCACGCCGCCCGGCTACCCTTACTTCATCAGCAGCGACTGGGCACTGCCGTATCGCTATGACCGCATCACGCAGTTGCTGGCTGCGCGGCCGAAGCATTCGATCGACGACCTGGCGGCGATCCAGGGCGACCTGCGCTCGCTGGCAGTAGCACCCCTGCTGCCATGGTTGCTGCGGGCCGAGTCGAAGCATCCACTGGCGGCCGCGGCACTCGCGCAACTGAAGGACTTCGACGGCGTCATGGCCGGCAACCGCGCCGCGCCGTTGATCTACTGGGCCTGGCAGCGCCAGTTGGCCGCTGGCATCTTCAAAGACGACGGCGGTGACGCGCTGTGGCGCCGGTCACTGCAGAGCCGTACCTTCCAGGACGCGCTGGAAGGTGTGCTGGCCCGCAACGACGTGAGCTGGTGCGACGACAGCGGCACGCCTGCTGTCGAAACCTGCGCGATGCAGAGCGGCACCGCGCTGACCCGCGCGCTGGACGAACTGCAGTCACGCTTCGGCAACGATGTCGCAACCTGGCAGTGGCAGCGCGCCCACCAGATGCGTGCCGAACACCGACCCTTCAGCCACGTGGCGTGGCTGGCGCGCTGGTTCGAGCAGCGCGCGCCGGTAGGCGGCGACACCTACACCATCAACGTCGCGAAGGTCGGCCTGCGGCCCGACCCCGACACCGGCGAGCTGTACCTGGACGAACACGGCCCGAGCCTGCGGGCGTTATACGACCTGGGCGACCGCACGCAGTCGCGCGTTATGCAGTCCAGCGGGCAGAGCGGGATCGTGTTTTCGACGCTGTACCGCAGCTTCCTGCCGCTGTGGCTGCGGGTGCAGTCGGTACCGCTATGGGCCCGCGGGCTGCCCGAGCAGACGCTGGTGCTGGCGCCCCGGTCTGCCGCGTCTGTCGCGTCCGCCACTTCTGCGGCGCCGGCCGCTTCAGCCGCAGCCAGCTCCTCCCGCTAAAGAACTCAAACCGCGCCGTGCAGGCGTTTGCGTTCGGCGGTGTAGTCCCACCACGGGCGCGGCGCGGCGCCGCGCATGAAGTCGGTGGCGGCCATGAAAGTGTCGAGCACGCAGGGGTCCTGGCGTTTGCCGCTAACGCAACACAGACGCTGGTATAGCTCGAAGGCGTCGAGCGCGGCCAGTTGCGCCGGTTGCTGAACGCCCAGCAGACGCAAGTCACTGGCGATCGACGGGCCGATGTTCGGCAACTGCTCCAGCACCTGGCATTCGCCCGCATGGCGCGCCTTGCGCGGCGGCAGCGCTTTCGGTGCCGGTGGCGGGTGGTATGAAGGCATTGCGCCGGCGCTTGAAGAGGTGGCAGCCATGGTCACATCGCCGCGCTGTTGCGGATCAGCCCGACCGCGATGCCTTCGAGTTCGAAGTCTTCGGCGTCGGCCGGCACCACGATCGGCTGGAAGTCGGGGTTTTCAGGCAGCAGTTCGATGCCGGTGTCGGTGCGGCGCAAGCGCTTGACGGTGACGTCGTCGCCGAGCCGCGCCACCACGATCTGCCCGTTCTTGGCGTCGGCGGTCTTGCGCACCGCGAGCAGGTCGCCGTCGAGGATGCCGGCGTCTCGCATGCTCATGCCGCGCACCTTCAGCAGGTAGTCGGGGCGGCTGGCGAACATCGAAGCCTCCATCACGAAGCTTTGTTCGATGTGCTCTTGCGCCAGGATCGGGCTGCCCGCTGCCACCCGCCCCACCAACGGTAGCGTCAGTTGTGCCAAGCTGGCCAGTGGCAATGGGTATTGCCGCGTGTAGGGCACGGGCCGTGCCTTGTTCAGGGCGCGCAACGTTTCCGACTTCAGGCGGATGCCACGCGACGTACCGCCGACCAGTTCGATCACGCCTTTGCGTGCCAATGCCTGCAGATGTTCTTCGGCCGCGTTGGGCGACTTGAAGCCCAGTTCAGTGGCGATCTCGGCTCGGGTCGGCGGTGCACCGGTGCGGGCAATAGTGCTTTGCACCAGGTCCAGGATCTGCTGCTGGCGCGGGGTGAGTTTCGGACTGTCCTGCATCATGGGGCTCCGATCGAAATGACGGGGTCTGGCTGATGATTCATCCAGTGACTGTATTTTTATCCAGAAAGCGTTGTCATGCCAAGTGAGGACGAAACCGGTGTGGTGCCGACCGTGGTGGTGCTGGGTACCGGCGGCACCATCGCTGGCAGCGCCGCGAGTGCCACCGACAACGTCGGCTACCGCGCGGCCGAGCTGACGATCGACGCGCTGATCGCCGCCGTGCCGGCGCTGCACGGTGTGCCGCTGGAAGCCGAACAGGTGGCCCAGGTCGACAGCAAGGACATGGACTTCGCGATCTGGCAGGCTTTGGCCCGACGTGTCGATGCGCATCTGTCGCGGCCCGATGTCGTCGGCATGGTGATCACGCACGGAACCGATACGCTGGAAGAAACCGCGTATTTCCTGCACCGCGTGCTGGCGCCGACCAAGCCGGTGGTGATGACGGCAGCCATGCGGCCGGCGACCTCGCTTCAGGCGGACGGTCCGCAGAACCTGCTGGATGCGGTGACGGTGGCGCGCTGGCCGGGCGCCCGCGGCGTGCTCGCCGTGTTGGCTGGCAACGTGTACACCGGTGCGGATCTGCGAAAGACCGACAGTTACCGGCTCGACGCGTTCTCGCCGGGCGAGGCAGGACTGCTCGGGCGGGTCGAGGAAGGCCAACTGCGCAGTTTCAGGCCTTGGCCCCTAAAGCAGCCGCTGGGACTTGCTTGCATGGCGCGCGATCCGGCGCACTGGCCGCGTGTCGAAATCGTTTTCAACCACGTGGCAGCGGACGGCCGCATCGTCGACGCGCTGCTGGCGCAAGGGCTGGACGGGCTGGTCGTTGCCGGCACCGGCAACGGCACTGTCAGCCACGCCCTGGAAGCTGCCGCGTTGCGCGCGCAGCGAGCGGGGGTGAGCGTCCGACGCTGTTCGCGCTGTGCAAACGGCCCCGTCATCGACACGAGCGAAGCGGCCCTGCCGAACGCCGGTGCGCTGAGCCCGGTTCAGGCGCGGATTGAGCTGTTGCTGCAATTGCTGGCAGCTTCCGCGGACTGATCAGACCACCTTCAGTTCGACCTCGATATTGCCGCGCGTGGCGTTCGAATAAGGGCAGACCTCGTGCGCTTCGGCCACCAGCTTTTCGGCCGCCGCCTTGTCCATGCCCGGCACCGTGACCGCCATCTTCACGGCAATGCCGAAGGCGCCTTCCTTGCCGGTCATCGGGCCGATCGAAACCTCGGCCTTGATCGACACATCGTCGGCCAGCTTCAGCTTCTGCTTGCCAGCTACCGCCTTCATGGCGCCGATGAAGCAGGCCGAATAGCCGGCTGCGAAGAGCTGTTCCGGGTTGGTACCCATGCCGCCGCTACCGCCGAGTTCCTTCGGCGTGGACAGTTGTGCCTTGATGGCGCCGTCCGAGGATTCGGTGCTGCCGGTGCGGCCGCCGGTGGTCGTGGCGCTGCCGGTGTAAAGGGTCTTGTCGATGGCCATGTTGAGTCCTTGGTGTGACCGACCGAAATCGGTCGCGTTCATGCAATGCGGCCACCATTGTGCGCAACCCCTTGCTGTGCGCGGGTTCAACGGCGGCGCAGGACCCCGCGCAGCTCAGCCCGCCAGAACTTCCAGTTCACTCTGCAGTTCCAGCCAACGTTCTTCCAGCATGCCGGCTTCGGCGCCGATGTGTGCCAGGCGGCGGCCCAGTTCGGCGTAATCGCCGGCCGGTGTGAGCGCAGCGGCCAGGGCCGCTTCCACCTCGGTGCGTTCACGGCCGAGCGCGGCCAGGCGGTCGTCGATGCGCTGCAGCTCGATGCGCAACGGGCGCGTGGCGTCGGACTGCTTGACGCGCGCTTGCTTCGCCTGCTTGCGGTCCTCTCGGGGCGGCACCAGTTTCTGTGGAGCCGCCTTGGACGCGGGCGGTGCTGGCAGTGGCGGTGCCACGGCGGCTACCGTTGACCGAGGCGGCGCAGGCAGAGGCTGGCCCCGAGCGCTGGCGCGCGAAACCTCGAGCAGCCACTTTTGGTAGTCGTCCAGGTCGCCGTCGAAGGGTTCGACCCGGCCGCCGGCCACCAGCCAGAACTCGTCGCAGGTTTCGCGCAACAGCGCGCGGTCGTGGCTGACCAGCATCACCGTGCCTTCGAATTCGTTGAGCGCAATCGACAGCGCTTCACGCGTGGTCAGGTCCAGATGGTTGGTGGGTTCGTCCAGCAGCAGCAGGTTGGGGCGCTGCCACACCAGCATCGCCAACACCAGGCGCGCCTTCTCGCCGCCGGACAGCGAACCGACCGGCTGCTGCACCATCGACCCGGTGAAGCGGAAGCTGCCGAGGAAGTCACGCAGTTCCTGCTCGCGCCCGGGCGGGCCCACGTCGCGTGCCAGCCGCACCATGTGCATCAACGGGCCGTCGTCGAGCTGCAGCACGTCCAGTTCCTGCTGCGCGAAGTAGCCGATCACGAGCCCCTTGCCCTGCGTGGCCTCGCCACCCAGCGCCGGCAGCGCACCGGCGATGGTCTTGACCAGCGTCGACTTGCCCTGGCCGTTGGCGCCCAGGATGCCGATGCGTTGGCCGGCCAGCACGCTGCGGCTGAAGCCATCGACGATGGCGGTCGTGCCGTAACCCGCTTTGAGTGCATCAAAGCTCAACATCGGATTCGGCAGGCTCTGCGGTTCGCGGAACTCGAAGTCGAAGTCGCTGGCCGTCAGCACCGGCGCCAGCCGCTCCATCCGTTCCAGCGCTTTAACGCGGCTCTGCGCTTGTTTGGCTTTGCTGGCCTTGGCCTTGAAGCGGTCGATGAAGCGCTGCAGGTGCGCCACCTTTTCCTGCTGCTTGGAAAACGCGGCCTGGGCCTGGTTCATGCGCTCGGCACGCATCTCTTCGAAGGCGGCGTAGTTGCCGCTGTAACGGGTGAGCTGGCAGTCGTCCAGGTGCACGGTGACGCGGGTCACGGCGTCGAGAAATTCGCGGTCGTGGCTGATGATGACCATCAAGCCGTCATAGCGTTTCAGCCAGCTTTCGAGCCACACCAGCGCGTCCAGGTCCAGGTGGTTGGTGGGCTCGTCCAGCAGCAGGATCTCGGCCGGGCACATCAGCGCGCGCGCCAGTTGCAGGCGCATCCGCCAGCCGCCGGAAAAGCTGTTGACGGGGGCGTCCAGTTGCGCGGTGCGAAAGCCCAGGCCCAGCAGCAGCGACTCGGCGCGCGCGCGAGCGTCGAAGCCACCGGCTTCCTCCAGTGCCACATGGGCGTCGGCAATGGCATGGCCGTCGTCGGCCGCTTCGGCCGCCGCCAGCAGCTGTTGCGCGGCATGCAGCGGCAGGTCGCCTTCCAGTACGAAGTCGGCTGCGCCGGTGTCGGTATCGGGCATTTCCTGCGCGACCTCACCCAGGCGCCAGCGCGGCGGAATTTCGACATCGCCCGCATCGACTTGCAGCCGCCCCGCCAGCAATGAGAACAAGCTCGACTTGCCGGCGCCGTTGCGGCCGATCAGCCCGACCTTCTCGCCCGGTTGCAGGACGACGCCGGCGTCGCGCAAGACGACCTTGACGCCACGGCGCAGGGTGATGTTTCTGAGGGTGATCATGGGAGCGGATTGTCGGTGTCAATCAGCGCCGCGGCCTCGATCAGCAGCACCTGGTCGTCACCGGCGCTGGTGGGCAACCAGATGCAGGGCAGGCTCGGGAAGGCGGCTTCGAAGTGGTGGCGTTCGTGGCCGATCTCCAGCACCAGCACGGCCTGTTCGGTCATGTGGTGGCGCGCAATGGCCAGCAACGGCCGTACGAAGTCCATGCCGTCGCTGCTGCCGAGCGCGTTGCCGTCGAGTGCCAGTGCCGGTTCGGCGCGGAACTCGGGCGGCAGTGCGGCCATCGATTCGCGATTGACGTAGGGCGGGTTGCACAGGATCAGGTCGTAGCGGCCATCGGCGGCGTCCAGACCGTCGCCTTGTCGCAGCGTGATGCGGTCCGCGAGTGCGTGGCGCTGCAGGTTGCGTGCGGCCACCGCCAGCGCGTCGGCCGACAGGTCGGTGGCAGTGACGCGTACCTCGGGCCAGGCCAGCGCCGCCAGCACAGCGAGCGCGCCACTGCCGGTGCACAGGTCGAGCACCCGGTGGGTCTCCGCCGACAACCAGGCGTCGAGCGTGCCGTCGGCGATCACCTCGGCGATCAACGAGCGCGGCACGATCACCCGCTCATCGACATCGAAAGGCACGCCCTGCAGCCAGGCTTTGCCCGTGAGATAAGCCGCAGGCTGGCGGGTGGCGACACGGCGGGCGATCAAGGCATCGACCGCAGCCACGTCAGCTGCCTCGTCATCGCCATGGGTGTCCAGCGCGTCCAGCGGCAACCCGAGCTGCCACAGCACCAGCCAGGCGGCTTCGTCGAAGGCGTTGATGGTGCCGTGGCCGAAGGCGACATCCGCACGGGTCAGCGAGTCGGCGCTGCGCTCGATCAGCTCCAGCACCGTCATGTCCGCACCGTCATGCCAGGAAATTCTGCAGCGCGCGCAGGTACACCGCCGTCAAGGGTTCGACCGCGGCCACCTCGACCCATTCGTCGACCTGGTGAATGCTGGCGTTGACTACACCGAACTCGATCACCTGCGGGCACAGGGTTGCGATGAAGCGGCCGTCCGATGTACCGCCAGTGGTGCTGAGCGTCGGTCGCCGGCCGCACACGGCCTCGATCGCCGCGACCAGTGCGCTGCTGAGCGTGCCGGGCTCGGTCAGGAAAGGCTGGCCGCCGAGCGTCCAGTCGATCTGGTGATCGACCCCGTGCCGGCTGAGGACCTCCACCACGCGCGCCTTCAACGCATCGGGTGTGGATTCGGTGCTGAAGCGGAAGTTGAAGTCCAGCACCAGCTCGCCGGGGATCACGTTGAAGGCGCCGGTGCCCCCGTGGATGTTGCTGACCTGGAAGCCGGTCGGCGGAAAGTGCGCATTGCCTTCGTCCCAGCGGATGGCGACCAGTTCGGCCAGTGCCGGCGCCAGTGCGTGGAGAGGATTGAGCGCCAACTGCGGATAGGCCACGTGGCCTTGCAGCCCGCGCACCAGCAGGCGGCCCGACAGCGACCCGCGGCGGCCGTTCTTGACCATGTCGCCGAGCGTCTCGACCGAAGTCGGCTCGCCGACGATGCAGGCGTCTAGCCGCTCGCCGCGTTCACGCAGCACTTCGACCACATGGCGTGTGCCGAACAGCGCCGAGCCTTCCTCGTCGCTGGTGATCAGCATCGCGACCCGGCCCGGGTGGTCGGGATGCGCAGCGACGTATTCGCTGGCCGCCACGGTCATCGCCGCCACAGCGGTCTTCATGTCGGCTGCGCCACGACCGTAGAGCCGGGAATCGCGGTGCGACGGCACGAAAGGGTCGCTGGTCCAGCGTTCCAGCGGGCCAGTCGGCACCACGTCGACGTGACCGGCGAAGACGATCGTCGGCCCGGGCCGGCCGGCGTCGTGTACCGCCCACAGGTTGCTGACGCGCGCATCGGCGGGGCCGGCATCGACTTGTTCGCACACGAACCCGGCCGGCTGCAGCACGGCTTCGAGCAAGGGCCGGCAGCCGCCGTCGGCCGGCGTGACCGACCTGCAGCCGATCAGGGATTCCGCGAGTCTCAACGTCTGTGTCATAGGGTCTTCACCGCTTGAAAGCCCACGGCACTTGTTCGAGCGAGCCGCTGCGGGTGGTGGGTGCGCGCACGTCGAGCGCGAACTCGGTGTAGGTGGCGCTGTCGGGCTCTTCGGACTTCAGCGCCTGGCGCACCGGCACCGAAGGGTCGTTTTGCAAGCGCCACAGCAGGTTGGTAGGCGAGTCGGCATGCGCCAGGCCTTCGTCGCGTGAAATCACGTTTTCACCGATCAGCCGCGCCAAGTCTTGCTCGAAGGTTTGCGAACCTTCGGCCAGCGACTTCTCGACCGCTTCCTTGACGCCACCCAGGTCGCCCTGATCGATCAGGTCAGCGATCAGCTTGGTGTTCAGCAGCACCTCGACCGCCGGGACGCGGCCGCCCGCATTGCTGCGCAACAGCCGTTGCGAGACGATGGCGCGCAGGCCCGAAGCCAGATCCGACAGCAAGGTCGACCGCGCTTCGGGCGAATAGAACGACAGGATCCGGCCCAGCGCGTGGTAGCTGTTGTTGGCGTGCATGGTGGCCAGCACCAGATGGCCCGACAGCGAATACGACAGCGCCGAGCTCATCGTTTCGCGGTCGCGAATTTCGCCGATCAGGATGCAGTCCGGCGCCTGACGCAAGCCGTTTTTAAGCGCGGTCTGCATGCTCTGCGTGTCGCGCCCGACCTCGCGCTGGTTGACGATGCTCTTCTTGTTGGTGAAGAGGAATTCGATCGGGTCTTCGACCGTCAAAATGTGCCCCGTCATGTGCTGGTTGCGCCATTCCAGCATCGACGCCAGCGTGGTGCTCTTGCCCGTGCCGGTGGCACCCACCATCAGCACCAGACCGCGTTTGGCGGTGACCAGCGTGGACAGCAACGGTGGCACCCCCAGGCTGTCGAGCGCCGGAATCTCGAAAGGAATGCAGCGGATCACCGCCGCCACCGAACCCCGCTGCTTGAACGCAGACAGCCGGAAGCTGCCCACGCGCGACACGCTGATGCCCACGTTCAGCTCGCCGGTGTCTTCCAATTCTTCCAGTTGCTGCGGCGCCAGCATCTCGGCCAGCAGTTGCTTGGTCTGGTGCGTGGCCAGCAACTGATCCGAAAGCTGCATGATCTGGCCGTTGATCTTGATCAGGATCGGCGTGTTGGCCGAGAGGTAGACATCGGATGCCTGCTTCTCTGCCATCAGGCGCAGCACGCGTTCAAGGTTGTTGGCCATCTGGGTTCCCGTGGATCAGTCCAGCACGATTTATCGGTACGGCAGCGGGAAAATCAACTCAACCTGGAAGCGACGACATCCCTGACCGAGTAGAGCCGCGGAGTCGGTTTTGCCGGGCCGCAGGCGAACATCCCCCTCGGGGGACAGTGAGCGCCAGCGAGATTGGGGGCTCAAGTCCGCAGCAGATCGTTGATCGAGGTCTTGGCGCGTGTGCCGGCGTCGACCCGCTTGACGATCACCGCGCAGTACAGGCTGTGGCTGCCGTCGGCCGCCGGCAGGTTGCCTGAGACCACCACAGAGCCCGACGGGATGCGGCCGTAACTGATCTGGCCGGTGGCGCGATCGTATATCTTGGTGCTCTGGCTGATATAGACGCCCATGCTGATGACGGAGTTCTCTTCGACGATCACGCCTTCGACGACCTCGGAGCGGGCGCCGATGAAGCAGTTGTCTTCGATGATGGTCGGGTTGGCCTGCAACGGCTCCAGCACGCCGCCGATGCCTACGCCGCCCGACAGGTGCACGTTCTTGCCGATCTGCGCGCAGGAACCCACCGTGGCCCAGGTGTCGACCATGGTGCCTTCATCGACATAAGCGCCGATGTTGACGTAGCCCGGCATCAGCACCACGTTTTTCGCCAGGTAGCTGCCGCGCCGCGCCACCGCCGGCGGCACCACGCGCACGCCGGCTTCGCGCATCTGCTCGTCCGTCAGATGGGCGAACTTGGTCGCGACCTTGTCGTAGAAGCTGAGTTCACCGGCGTTGATAAGCTTGTTCTCGTTGAGCCTGAAACTCAGCAGCACCGCCTTCTTGACCCACTGGTTGACGACCCAGTCGCCAACGCCGCGGCGTTCGGCCACGCGCACCCGGCCGGCGTTCAGGTCGGCGATCACCTGCTCCACCGCTTCACGGACTTCGGGCGCGTTGACGGCGGAGATCTCGGCGCGCGACTCCCAGGCCAGGTCGATCGTGGATTGCAGCGTCGGGTTGGTCATCGGTCGGTTTCCAGTGGGGGGTGGTTGCGGGAAAAGTCGCGCGCGAAGGCAACGATGCGGTGTGCGGCCGCTACGCAGTCTTCGACCGGCGCCACCAGCGCCATCCGAATGCGGTCGAGCCCGGGGTTGGCGTGGTCGGCAGTCGAATTCGGGCGCGCCAGCAAGCTGCCCGGCAACACCGCCACATTGTATTGAGCGAGCAACTCGCGGCCCCAGGCGATCTCGTCTCCGCCGACGCCGGCCCACAGATAGAAGCCGGCGTCGGGCCGCTGTACATCGAGCACCGGTGTCAACAGCGGCAGCACCGCTTCGAATTTGGCCCGGTACAGCGCGCGGTTGGCCACCACATGGGCTTCGTCGTTCCAGGCGGCGATGCTGGCGCGCTGCACCATGCCGGCCATGGCGCTGCCGTGATAGGTGCGGTAGAGCGTGAAGGCCTTGATGAGCCTCGAGTCACCGGCCACGAATCCCGAGCGCAGGCCCGGCACGCTGCTGCGCTTGGACAAGCTCGTCAGCGCCAGCAGGTTCCGGAAGTCGTGGCGGCCGAGCGCCCTGGCGGCCTGCAAGCCGCCGAGCGGCGGCTCGTCGTCCAGATAGATCTCCGAATAGCACTCGTCACTGGCGATCACGAAGCCGTGCCGGTCGCTCAATTCGAACAGCAAGCGCCATTCGGCCAGCGGCATCACGGCGCCCGTGGGGTTGCCTGGTGAGCACACATAGAGCAGCTGGGTGCGGGCCCAGGTGGCCTCTTCGACAGCGGCCCAGTCGGCTGCGAAGCCGCGTTCGGGCAGGCTCGGCACATAGAACGGCTCGGCGCCGGCCAGCAGCGCTGCGCCTTCGTAGATTTGATAGAACGGGTTCGGGCAGACCACGGTGGCGCCCTCACTGCGGGCCGGGTCGATCAGCGTTTGTGCCAAGGCGAACAGCGCTTCCCGTGTGCCGTTGACCGGCAGCACCTGGCTGACCGGATCGATCTCCACGCCGTAGCGGCGCTGCACCCAACCGGCGATGGCTTCGCGCAGCGCCGGCTCGCCGATCGTTGCCGGGTACGACGACAGCAGCGGCAAGGCTTCCAGCAGCGCTTGCTCGATCAACACCGGCGTGGTGTGGCGCGGCTCGCCCATTCCCAGACTGATGGGGCGCAACGCCGGGTTGGGCACCACGCCTTTGGTCAGCTCACGCCAACGCTCGAACGGGTAGGGATGCAGGCGCGACAGCAGCGGGTTCATCAGCAGATTATCGCGAGCAGCATCGCAGCCGGCACGGGTCGGCTTGCGGTCCGACGCCAAGCGTCGGCAGCCGCCGACGGACGGGGCGGCTCATTGCGCCTAACTTCCAGCGGGGGTCGCACGGTGCGGCTCATCTGATTCGCAGGAGCAGGCATTCATGGACACCTTCACAACCCCGGACGGCACGGGCATCGGCCGCCGCATCACCGGCATTTTTCCCGACCGGGCATCGGCTGAGGCGGCTTACGAGGAAACTCACCAACGGGGTTACACCAGCAAGGACGTGAGCCTGGTGATGTCCGACGAGACCCGTCGCACGCACTTCAGCAACACCGAAGGCAAGGAAACCGAGTTCGGCAACAAGGCGGCCGAAGGTGCGGGTGTCGGTGGTGCCATCGGCGGCACGCTGGGCGCGATTGCGGCGTCGATTGCGGCGGTCGGTACCAGTCTGGCGCTGCCCGGATTGGGACTCGTGATTGCGGGCCCGATCGTCGCGGCACTGGCCGGTGCCGGCGCCGGGGCGGCCAGCGGTGGCTTGGTCGGCGCGCTGATCGGCTGGAGCATTCCTGAAGAGCGCGTCAAGGGCTACCACGAACAGATCAAACAGGGCGGCATCCTGATGGGCATGGAAGCCCGCAGCGAAGCCGACGCCGACTTCATCGTCGAGCGCTGGCGCGCCCACGGCGCGGTCGACATCCACCGCTGATCAGCAGGAGCACGCCGGCCGCTACAGGCGGCCGACGCAACCCAGGGCACCACAGCGGCATGCCAGCTTGCCTTCGTGGTGCGTCTCCCCGTAATCGACAGTGATCTCGTCGCCGGGCTCGATGTCGCGCAGCGCATAGAACTCGACCCGCCCCTGGCGGATGCACAGTCGCGCATTGGGGCGGCAGCTGTGGTTGGTGTAGCGCATGGGGTCGGCCGACTGGCTGAAATCGATGGCCCGCTTGGCCGACAGCTCGACGATCATGATCCGCTCGGTGCGTGTGGCGCGAATGCGCGCTTCGGCAACGCTGATGCTCTCGCCGCGAATCTCGCCGATCTTGCGCCGCGCCGGCACGGCTTCGTCGGCGAAGGCTCCTTGGCCGTCGATCGCGCTCGGGTGGGCGCTGACGCCATACTTCTGATAGCTAGGGCGCCCGGTCGGATTGGCTTCTGTCGCGGGCAGATTCACGCTGCAGGCAGACGAACTTCCGGCTTCGGCTTCCAGCCCTCCTGGCGATGTTCGACCGTGACGAAGGTGCGGATGCCGCCGCGCACGTACCAGTCGGCATGGATACGGATGAAGCGCGGCGCAATGGCAGCCACGATGTCGTCGACGATGGTGTTCGTGACCTTCTCATGGAAGGCGCCTTCGTTGCGAAAGCTCCAGAAATACTGCTTCAGGCTCTTGGTTTCGACACAGCGCCGGTCGGCCACGATCTCGATCGTGAAGTGCGCGAAGTCGGGCTGGCCTGTCAGTGGGCACAGGCAGGTGAACTCGGGCACGTCGAAGCGGATGACGTAGTCGCGCCCGGGGGCCGGGTTGTCGAAGGCCAGCAGTTCCTTGCTCGGCAGGCTGGGCGGCGTGGCCGGCGGCAGGCGTTCGGCTGCGGCTCGGTCAGGCGATTTGGGGGTGCGCTTGCGTGGCATCGAAGGGCGGCGGGCAGGCCAGACAGGGGGGCTGCGATGTTATCATCCGGCCTCCTTCGCGCTCTGCCAAAGAGCGCTTTTTTGTATGCAGATCAAGCACTTAGACGCGCCGCCCTGCGGCTTCGCGTGAGCGATGCGACTCAACCAGATCAAGCTAGCCGGCTTCAAGTCCTTCGCCGACCCCACCACCTTCCAACTGCCGGGGCAGCGCGTGGGCGTGGTCGGTCCGAATGGTTGCGGCAAGAGCAACATCATGGACGCGGTGCGCTGGGTGCTCGGTGAAAGCAAGGCGAGCGAGCTGCGTGGCGAGAGCATGCAGGACGTGATCTTCAACGGCTCGGGCCACCGCAAGCCGGCCAGCCGGGCCAGTGTCGAACTGGTGTTTGACAACACCCTGGCGCGCGCTGGCGGGCAGTGGAACAGTTTTGCCGAGATCGCGGTCAAGCGCGTGTTGACCCGCGATGGCGGCAGCAGCTACTACATCAACAACCAGGTGGTGCGCCGGCGCGACGTGCAGGACGTGTTCCTGGGCACCGGGCTCGGCCCGCGGGCCTACGCCATCATCGGCCAGGGCACCATCAGCCGCATCATCGAGAGCCGGCCTGAAGAGCTGCGGATGTTCCTGGAGGAAGCAGCCGGCGTCAGCAAGTACAAGGAGCGGCGCCGCGAAACCGAGAACCGGTTGAAAGACACGCGCGAAAATCTGAACCGGGTCGACGACATCCTGCGTGAGCTCGACGCCAATCTGGAGAAACTGGAGAGCCAGGCCGCAGTCGCCAGCCAATACCGCAGCTTGCAGGCGCAGGGCACGCTGAAGCTGCGCCAGCTTTGGTTCCTGAAGCACCGCGACGCCGCGGCCGAGCAGGAGCGGGTGCAAACCGCAGTGGCCGCAGCGCAAACGGCTCTGGAAGCGCGGGTGGCCGAATTGCGCCAGACCGAAGCGCAACTGGAATCAGTGCGCCAGGCGCATTACGCCGCGAACGACTTGCTGCACGCGAAGCAGGGCGCGCTGGGCGAAGCAGCGCTGGAAGTCAGCCGGCTCGAAGAGCGCATCCGCTATGTGGTCGACGGGCGTCAGCGTGCGCAGGCGCGGCTGGCCGACCTGCAGGCGCAGAACACGCTGTGGGCCGAACGTCAGCAGAGCGGCCACGCCGAGTTGCAGGACATCGCAGCGCACATCAGTGGTGCCGATGAGCAGGCTGCCGTGTTGCTTGCGCAGGCCGAAGAGCAGGCGCTGAACCTGCCGACGCTGGAGGATGCCCTGCGCGCCGCGCAAACCGCCAGCAACCACCAGCGGACCGCGGTGGCGCAGGTGCAGCAGCACATCCAGGTGCTGGCGGCCGAGGGCCGCAGCGTCGAGGAACAGTCCCGCCAGATCGGCGCCCGCCGCGAGCGCCTGGCCACCGAGCAGCGCGGGTTGCAGGCGCCCGACATGGCGCGCATCCAGGTGCTGCAGCAGCACGACGAGACCGCGGCGGACGAACGCGAAGTTGCCGATGCGCGGGTGCACGACCTGTCAGAGCAAGTGCCACAGCTGGACACGCAGCGCCGCGCGGCGCAGGAGACGGTCAACGCCGAGTCGGCGCGGGGTGCCGACATCGGCGCGCGTCTCGAAGCGCTGAAGGCGCTGCAAGAAAAGGTGCAAACCGAAGGCAAGCTGAAGCCCTGGCTCGAGCGCCACGGGCTGTCTGGCCTGCAGGGTCTGTGGACCCAGGTCCACATCGAACCGGGTTGGGAAACCGCGCTGGAAGCAGCGCTGCGCGAGCGACTCAGCGCGTTGTCGGTCGGCCGCCTCGACACCGTGCGTGCCTTCGCCGCCGATGCGCCACCGGCCAAGCTCGCGTTCTATGCCTTACCGAACGGTGCCGTCAGCAGCACCCACCAGACCCTGCCGCGTTTGACCGAGTTGCTGCGCCTCGGGGACGCCGGCTTGAAGGCCTTGCTCCACGATTGGCTGGAAGGTGTCTACACCGCCGGCAGCATCGACGATGCGCTGGCGGCCCGCGGCAAACTGACGCAGGGCGAAGTCATCATGACCGCCGAGGGCCATGCCGTGTCGCAACACGCGGTGGCTTTCTATGCGCCCGATTCCGAGCAGGCCGGCATGCTGGCCCGCGCGCAAGAGATCGAGAACCTGGACCGCCAGCAGCGGGCGCAGCGCCTGATCGGTGACGAAGCGAAGAGCGCTTCGGTGCGGCTGGAAGCGGCCTATACCGAAGCCGCGACGCGCCTGCAGAGCGCGCGCCGCGAGGCCGCAGAAGCCCAGACGCGGGCCCACACGCTGCAGGTCGAACTGCTGCAGTTGAAGCAGCAAGCCGAAGCAGCCAACTCACGCCGCGGTCAGCTCGGCGAAGAGCTGGCCGAGATCGACGCGCAAGCGGAAGCGCTGCAGGAGCGCCGCGCGATTGCCGAGGCGCGCTTCGAGGAACTCGACATCAAACTCGGCGGCGCGCAGGAACGCCATGTCGAACTCGACGACGCCGTGATCGCGGCCGAACGCGCGCTGGCCGAAGCGCGCGAGCAGCAACGTGCGCTGGAGCGCCAGGCGCAGGAAGCGCGTTTCGCCGAACGTCAGTTGGCCGCGCGGCAGGCTGAACTGCAGCGCAGCATCGAGACCGCCGCAGCGCAAGTCGCTTCGAATCTCGCCAGTGGTGAACAAGTCACGCTGGAGCTCGAAGGCTACGACGACGCCGCAGCGCAGTCGGGCCTGCAGGCCGCGCTCGCGGTGAAATTGGACCGCGAACAGACGCTGGGCCTGGCACGCAGCGAGTACGACGACCTGAGCGCGCAACTGCGCCGCGCCGACGAACAAAAGCTCGGCTTCGAGCGCAGCCTGGAGCCGCTGCGCGAGCAGATCACGAAATTGCAGCTCGAGTTGCAAGCGGCCCAACTCGGCGGCGCGCAGTACCTGGAACAACTGACGGCGGCCGAGGTCGATCTGGTACTGCTGGCGCAGAGCATCGAAGCCGACAGCGTCAAGCTGCATGGCCTGCAAACCGAAATCGACCGCATCCAGCGCGAGATCAACGGGCTCGGTGCAGTCAACCTGGCCGCGCTCGAAGAGCTGACGAGTTCGAGCGAACGCAAAATCTTTCTGGATGCGCAAAACGCCGACTTGCAGGACGCCATCAACAC
>JALYUN010000022.1 GCA_030853725.1 Pseudomonadota bacterium
GGGCGGATGGGGCCTGAAGCACCGTTGCGCGGTGGCCTATACCGACAAGGGCACCGGCAACGGCGTGCACGACCTGCAGGCCGACACCGTCAACCTGATCGACGGGCGTCGAAGCGGCGCCACGGCAGCCGGCACCGCATCGAATTTCACCGCCCGGCTGAGCAACGCCGAACGCATGGCATTCAACGCTGCCACGCCCAACCGCTTCGCGGTTAAACATGCTCACAGCGAACAAAATCCGGAAAAGGATTGGGGGCTCAACACGTTGCAGGCGATCGAGTTCGCCTTCTTTGTGTTGAACGAGCGCTATGGCACGGCGCTGGCCGATGGCCGTCACACCAAGGTGATCCGGCCAGGCAACACGGTCGTGATCGCCTCCAGCGTATCCAACGGCGCCGGTGCTGCGCTCGCGGCCGCCGAACAGGACACCGCGGGGCTGATCGACGGCGTGGCGGTGAGCGAGCCCAACATCCAACTGCCACCGGCGACCAATCTGCGCATCGAGCGTGGATCGCTGCCGGCCTATACCGGTGGCAGCAAGGCCCTGTACGACTACTTCAGCCTGGGGAATCTGCTGCAACCCTGCGCCGCTCTGGCGCCATCGGCCACCACCGGCCCGTTCGGCTACACCGGGGGCACTGCGTTCGTTGCCGCCAACCGCTGTGCCGCCCTGAAAGCGGCCGGCACGATCAACGGCAGCACCACGTCAGCCCAGGCAGCCGATGCGCTGGCCAAGCTGCGCGCCTACGGCTGGGAACCCGATTCCGACGAGCTGCATGCCTCGCATTGGCTCTTCGCATCGCCGGCCATCGCGGTCACGTATGCCAACGCGCATGGCCGCTTTCGCGTTACCGACAACCGCTGTGGATTCAGTTTCGCCGCAGTCGATGCGACGGCAACGCCAGCGCCGGCGCCGGCGGCCGGCATCGCGGCGATCTTCAGCACCGGCAACGGGGTGCCACCCGCCGCGCCGATCCAGTTGATCTACAACGACAGTGTGGGTGGCGCTCGCAACCACACGGCGGCAGTTTCACCGTCGACAGGCGCGGCCGATTTCGCCTACGACGGTGCAGCCTGCCTGCGCTCGTTGTGGGTCGGCGCGGGTGCGCCGGCCGATGCGGTGCGCGCGGGCGTGGCAGCGGTCTACCGCACCGGCGACCTGCACGGCAAGCCGGCGATCGTGGTGCACGGCCGCAACGACGCGCTGATCCCCGTCAACTTCTCGTCACGGCCCTATTTGCTTCGCAACAGCCAGGTCGAAGCCGGGGCCAGCCAATTGAGGTATGTCGAGGTCACCAACGCTCAGCACTTCGATTCGTTCTTGCCGTTCGCGGGCTTCGACACCCGGTTCATCCCGCTGCACCTGTACTTCATCCGCGGGCTGGATGCGATGTGGGCGCATCTGAAAACCGGTGCCCCGCTGCCGGCGTCCCAGGTGGTGCACACCACGCCGCGCGGCGGTTCTTCGGGTGCGGCACCGATGTTGACCGCGGCTCAGATGCCGCCGATTCTGACGGTGCCGACGGCGGCCAATGCGATCACGATCCAGGCCTCGACTCTGCGCGTGCCGGACTGAGCCTCAAGCCACTCGGGATCAAGGCCTGGCAGCCGAACCCGCACCCGCCGCGCTGGCGGCGGGTGTCCGGGTGGTCAGTTCTCGCAACACGCCGCCGCCTTCGACACTGCCGCTGGTGACGCCCGCACTGCCCATGCGCTCCAGGCAGGTGGTCCTCTGGTCGCCCGGCAGCGCATCGCAACGCGCCTTGGCGTTGGCCGCCAGATCGGCACCGGGCGTGGCCAGCCGGCCCTGACCGGCTTCGGCCTTCGCTGCGCCCGCTTCCTTCAGGCACGTCTTGCGTGACTCGGCGTCGGGCTTCGATGCGCAGGCGGCGGTTTCGGTTTTATAGCGCTGCTGAGCAGCCGCATCGGTTCCCGCGGCATGGGCGGCCTGCGACAGCGGCCCCATGAAAGCCGAAGCGGCGAGCAC
Source organism: Pseudomonadota bacterium (assembly GCA_030853725.1). GTDB lineage: Bacteria > Pseudomonadota > Gammaproteobacteria > Burkholderiales > Burkholderiaceae_C > Rubrivivax. Next base: position 1,988 of record JALYUN010000022.1, read on the forward strand.
CACGCTCACGACAACCCGGGAACGTCGGTCGGCGTGGGCATGGCGTTGTGTGTTCTGGGAGATGGCGGATGGGAAATGGCGGGTCATGAAGCGCTCCGGGTTGTCCAACGCGCAGCGTCAGGCAAGGACGCGAGACCGACTGTCGGACCGCGCGTGTCGGAAGCGGGGGCGGCGACCCTGCGCGGTGTAGGCCTCATCCTGCGCCACGGTCGAGCAAACCCGCACGGGACGCACAACTGGATGCGATCCCTACAATCCCCGGCCTTGCCGAACCGAAGGTCTCCATGTCTGCCGGTGTCATCCGAATCCGCGGTGCGCGCCAGCACAACCTGAAAAACCTCGACCTGGACATCCGCACCGGCGAGATGACCGTCGTCACCGGTCCCAGCGGGTCGGGCAAATCGAGTTTGGTGTTCGACACGCTTTATGCCGAAGGGCAGCGGCGCTATGTCGAAACCTTCAGTGCCTATGCGCGCCAGTTCCTGGACCGCATGGACCGGCCGGCCGTCGACCGGGTCGACGGTGTGCCGCCGGCGATCGCCATCGATCAGACCAACCCGGTGCGCACCTCGCGCTCCACGGT
>JALYUN010000027.1 GCA_030853725.1 Pseudomonadota bacterium
GCTCACCACTGAACTGGGAATCCACTGAGCCATGCGATTCGAACTGCCCGCCGAGAAGAAGCTGGTGCATGAAATGGTGGTGCCCATGCGCTGGGGCGACATGGACACCATGGGCCACATCAACAACACGCTGTACTTCCGCTTCATGGAGATCGTGCGGATGGACTGGGTGCTGGGCATGGGCGTCAGCACCGACTTGTCCGGCGAGGGCATCGTGATTGTGAACGCCTTCTGCAACTTCCTGCGTCAGGTCGAATTCCCTGGTGAACTGCTCGTGAAGCTGTTCGTCGCCGATGCCGGCCGCAGCAGCTTCATGACTTACCACACGATGGAACGGACCGACACGCCGGGTGTGGTCTGCGCCGAAGGTGGCGCCCGCACCGTCTGGACCGACTTCAGCGCCCGCAAGTCGGCGCCACTGCCGCAGTGGCTGCGCGACAAGATCGCATGAAAGTCGCGGCCCGCACGGCGCACCGCGCCTGGCTGCGCGAAGCGGTGCGCCGCATCGAAGCCGACTTCCAGCGCTCCAGCGATACCCATCTGATCCCGCTGCCGCTGCCTGGCTTCCCAGGTGTGGATCTGTACTTGAAGGATGAGTCCAGCCACCCCACCGGCAGCCTGAAGCACCGCTTGGCGCGCAGCCTGTTCCTGCATGCGCTGTGCAATGGCTGGCTGCACGAAGGCGGCACGGTGGTGGAGGCTTCCAGCGGCAGCACGGCCATCAGCGAAGCCTATTTCGCGCGCTTGCTGGGGCTGCCGTTCGTGGCGGTGATGCCGCGCGGCACCAGCCCGCAAAAGATTGCCGCTATCGAATTCCACGGGGGGCGCTGCCACCTGGTGGACGACCCCCATGCGATCTATGCCGCCAGCCAACAACTGGCCGACGAAGCCAGCGGCCACTACATGGACCAGTTCACCTACGCCGAACGTGCCACCGACTGGCGCGCCAACAACAACATCGCCGAAAGCATCTACCACCAGCTTCAGCGCGAGCCCCATCCGTGCCCGACTTGGATCGTCGCCAGCGCCGGCACCGGCGGCACGCTGGCCACGATCGGCCGCTATGTCCACTACTGCCGCCATGCCACGTGGGTTTGCGGGGTCGACGCCGAACGCAGCGTGTTCTTCGACTGCTATGAAAGCGGCGATCCGACGCTGACGATCGGCCAGGGTTCGCGCATCGAAGGCATCGGCCGGCCGCGGGTCGAGGCTTCGTTCGTGCCGGGGGTGCTGGACGCGATGGTCAAGGTGCCCGACCGCTGGAGCCTGGCGGCCATGCACGCGCTGTCGGCCCGCCTGGGCCGGCGCGTCGGCGGCTCCACTGGCACCAACCTGGTCGCGGTGTTGGCCTGCGCGCAGGCGATGGTCGACGCCGGTGTGGCGGGCTCGATCGTCACGCTGCTGTGCGACGACGGAGAACGTTACCGGCACAGTTACTTCGACGATGCCTGGCTGCAGGCCAGTGATCTGGCGTGTCAGGCCGAGCGCACCGCCTTCGACGCATTGATCGACACCGGGCGCTGGCCACCAGCGCTGCGCGAGTCCTGGCGCCTGGGCGGCGATCTGGCCCCCGCCGCTTGAATCAGCCGATCTTGTACGGCCCGCCGGCGGCCAGCGCGCGTTGGTAAGCCGGCCGCGTGTGAATGCGCTGTACCCAGCCGCTCAGCGCCGGCTGAGCCGCACCCAGCCCGGCACGCGCCGCCGCAGCTTCGAGCGGGAAGCTCATCTGGATGTCGGCGCCGCTGAATTCGTCACCTGCAAACCACGGCCGGGTCGAGAGTTCGGCTTCCATGTAGGCGAGTTGGCGTTCCAGGTTGGGCTCGATGAAGCCCTGCGTCACCTTGCCGGCAATGCCTTTGACCACCGGCTTGATGAAGAACGGCACCGGTGCCGTGCGCACGCGGTCGAAGATCAGCTTCAACAACAAGTAGGGCATGGCACTGCCTTCGGCGAAGTGCAGCCAATAGGTGAAGCGACGCCGTTCCGGCGTACCCGCTGCGGGTCGCAATTGCCCGTTGCCATAGGTGTCGAGCAAGTACTCCACGATGGCGCCGGATTCCGCGACCGTGATGTCGCCGTCAGTGATCACCGGCGACTTGCCGAGCGGGTGCACCCGAAGCAGTTCCGGTGGCGCCAGCATGGTCTGCTGGTCGCGCTCGTAGCGCCGCAGGTCGTAGGGCAGTGCCAGTTCTTCCAGCAGCCACAGCACGCGTTGCGAACGGGAATTTTCCAGGTGATGCAGTGTGATCATCAGCGATTGTCTGGCCTGGAGCGGCTATTGAAGTTGCACCAGCCCGTGGCGCAGGCCCAGCAACACCGCTTCGGTTCGGTTGTCGGCACCCATTTTGCTAAGGATGTGGGTGACATGAAACTTCACCGTGGGCATGGCGATACGCAGGCGTTCTGCAATCTGCTGATTCGACAAACCGAGTCCCATCAGCGCCAGCAATTCGCGTTCGCGTTGCGTCAACTTGTTGCCCGGCCCGAGGTTGTGGTCGGCGCCAGGGCGCAGCGTCGTTGCGGTGTCGTCCTCGCTCGCTGAGCGCTCGCTTTCTACACGCAGACTGCGAAGGACCCGGCCCAGTTCACCAGCCGACGTGGCGTAGTGAATCTGGCCGATGCGCGGCGCCAGCGCCATGGTGTCGCCCGGTAGCGGCGCGCCGTTGCGTTCGGCCAGCAGCGCGAAACGCAACGGCGGGTGCAGCGGCAACAAGATGCGAACCAGTTCGGTGCCGGCCATGTCCGGCAGTTCGGTGTCGACCAGCACCAGGTCGATGCCACTGGCGGCAGCGGCGATGGCATCCAGTGCAGCGCTGCCGCGCGAAGTCTCGCCGACGATGGCAAAGCCGCCAGCGCGGCTCAGCATCGCCGCCCATCCCAGCAGCATCACCGGGTGTCCGGAGACGATGAACACACGGATACGAGGGCCGGAAAGATTCGACGGATCGTTCATGGGACCTCCGCGGAGTTTGAAGGGGGCGTGACCGCCACGCGCTGGTCGGGCCCGCCCTTCGGCTGCCAAAGCTAACGCGCAGTTTAGCGGTAGTCCCCGTGCTTTTCGAGGGGTCATCGACCCTAAGCTTGCCCCTGGCTCGAAGGTCTGGCGGGCTGTCGGGCCGGTTGCTGCGGTGTACCCTTCGGACCCTCGCAACAGCAGCCCCATGGAGTCTTGCGCATGAACAAGGTCTACGCCAGTGCCGCACAGGCGTTGGAAGGTGTCATCGGTAACGGGCAGATGTTCGCCGTTGGCGGGTTCGGGTTGTGCGGCATTCCCGAAGCGCTGATCGACGCGGTGCACGACAGTGGCGTCACCGACCTGACGGTCATCTCGAACAACGCCGGCACCGACGGCCAGGGCCTCGGCAAGCTGCTGTTGACGCACCAGATCAAGAAGATGATCAGCAGCTATGTCGGCGAGAACAAGGAGTTCGAACGCCAGTATCTGGCCAAGGAACTCGAACTGGAATTCACCCCGCAGGGCACGCTGGCCGAACGACTGCGCGCCGGTGGTGCCGGCATTCCGGCTTTCTACACCCGCACGGGCGTCGGCACACTGGTAGCCGAAGGCAAGGAAAGCCGCGAATTCGACGGCCACACCTACATCATGGAACGCGCGCTGGTGCCCGATGTGGCGCTGGTGAAAGCCTGGAAGGCCGACAAGTCCGGCAACCTGGTGTTCAGGCTGACGGCACGCAATTTCAACCCGGCTGCGGCGATGGCCGCGAAGATCACGGTCGTCGAGGTCGAGCACCTGGTCGAGACCGGTGAAATCGAACCCGACGCGGTGCATCTGCCGGGTATCTACGTGCACCGCATCGTGCTGAACGCGTCACCGGTGAAGCACATCGAGAAGCGCACGATCAGTGAGAAGAAAACCACCGTAGCTGCGGAGAGCTGAAGTCATGGCCTGGACACACGATCAGATGGCGGCGCGCGCCGCCAAGGAACTGCAAGACGGCTACTACGTCAACCTGGGGATCGGCTTGCCGACGCTGGTGGCCAACTTCGTCGACCCGAAAATCGAGGTCTGGCTGCAGAGCGAGAACGGCATGCTCGGCATCGGTCCGTTCCCGACCGAAGACCAGGTCGATGCCGACCTGATCAACGCCGGCAAGCAGACCGTCACCACCATTCCCGGATCCAGCATCTTCGGCAGCCACGAGAGCTTCGCAATGATCCGCGGCGGCAAGATCAACTTGTCGATCCTGGGTGCGATGCAGGTCAGCGAAAAGGGTGACCTGGCGAACTGGATGATCCCCGGCAAGATGGTCAAGGGCATGGGCGGCGCGATGGATCTGGTGGCTGGTGTGGCCCGGGTGCTGGTGCTGATGGAGCATGTGGCGAAGAAGAAGGATGGCACCACCGATCTGAAGATCTTGCCCGAGTGCACGCTGCCGCTGACCGGTGTGGCGGTGGTCGATCGCATCATCACCGACCTGGCGGTGCTGGACGTGACGCCCCTGGGCCTGAAGGTGGTGGAGATGGCGCCCGGTGTGAAGCTCGAAGACTTGCAGTCGAAGACCGGCGTCAAGCTGATATGAGCTATCTGGTGACCGACTGCAACGCGCGCGCGGCTTCGGTCACCAGCGCCGGACCGCGGTAGATCAGCCCGGTGTAGATCTGCACGAGATCGGCACCGGCCTTTCTCTTGGCGCGTGCGTCGGCGCCGCTGAGTACGCCGCCGACCCCGATGATCGGGAAATCGGGCCCGAGCGCAGCGCGCAACGCCGCGATCACGCGGTTGCTGGCCTCGGCCAGCGGCCGGCCCGACAGACCACCGGCTTCGGTGGCATGTGGCAGGCCTTGCACCGCTTCGCGCGACACCGTGGTGTTGGTGGCGATGACGCCGTCGATGCCGTGGCGTCGCAGGGCCGCTGCGATGGCGTCGACTTGCGCAGCATCCAGATCGGGCGCGATCTTGACGAACAGCGGCACCTGCCGCGTGTGCTGCCGGCGCAGTTCGACCCGGCGCAGCACCAGCGCCTGCAGCAGCGCGTCGAGCGCGTCGTCGTTCTGTAGTGCGCGCAGGTTGGCGGTGTTCGGGCTGGAAATGTTGACGGTGACGTAGTCGGCATGGGGATACACGCCGTCGAGTCCGAGCAGATAGTCGTCGACCGAACGCTCGATCGGCGTGGCCGCGTTCTTGCCGATGTTGAGCCCGACGATGCCGCCTGCGGCGCGGAAGCTGCGCGCGCGCCGCACATGGCCGATGAAGGCCGCGAGGCCGTCGTTGTTGAAGCCGAGCCGGTTGATCAAGGCGTCGGCGCTCTGCAGGCGAAAGATGCGCGGCTTCGGGTTGCCGGGCTGGGGCAGCGGGGTCACGGTGCCGACCTCGATGAAGCCAAAGCCCATCGCGCCCAGCCCGTCAATGCAGCGGCCGTTCTTGTCCAGGCCGGCCGCCAGGCCGACGCGGTTCGGAAAGTGCAGGCCTGCCAGTGTCACCGGGTCGCTGACGCGGCGCTGCTGCCACAGCCGCATCGCCGGGGTGTTCTGCAGGGTGGCGATGCTGCCGAGTGTCAGCTCGTGAGCTTGTTCGGGGTCCAGGCCGAACAGAAACGGGCGGGTCAGGTTGTAGGGCGAGAACGGGCTTTGCATAGGCGCGATTGTTGTATGGCTTCGATAATCGGTCGATGAATGCAGACAACATGAAGGCCTTGGTGGGACGCGCCGCGCTCGAGTACGTGGTCGACGGCGACTGGCTCGGGGTGGGCACCGGCTCCACCGTCGACCACTTTATCGACGCTCTGGCGGCCAGCCAGAAGCGCCCACGCGGCGCGGTTTCGAGTTCCGAGCGCAGCAGCGAAAAGCTGCGCGCGCACGGCATCCGCGTGGTCGATGCCGGCGAAGTCGAACGGCTGCCGGTCTACATCGACGGCGCCGACGAAATCGACCCACAGGGCTGCATGATCAAGGGCGGTGGCGCGGCGCTGACGCGCGAGAAGATCGTGGCCGACCTGGCCACGCGCTTCGTCTGCATCGCAGACGCCAGCAAGCAGGTGGCGGTGCTGGGCCGATTTCCGCTGCCGGTAGAGGTGATCGCGATGGCGGTGCCGCAACTGGTCCGCCGATTTGCTGCAATCGGTGGGCACGCGGTATTGCGCGCCGGTGCAACCACCGACAACGGGCATCCGCTGCTGGACGTCAGCGGCTTGCAGATCACCGACCCGTTGGCGCTGGAAACCGAGATCGACCAGTGGCCCGGCGTTGTCACGGTGGGCATCTTCGCGCGGCACAAGGCCAGCATGGCGCTGATCGGTAGTGCCAACGGCGTGAAAACGCAGGTGTTCTGAAAACGCAGGTGTTCTAATCAGTCACACCGAAGAAAACCCGAGGACCCGTCTTGGCCAAACCCAACTATTCGTTCGAAAAGCGCCAACGCGAGCTGGCCAAGCGAAAAAAGAAAGAAGAGAAAGAAAAGGAAAAGGCCGCCCGCAAGGCCGCGGGTCTGCCCCCGATCGCTGACGACGCCGAAGAGGGCGACGATGTCGCCGCCGGCCCGGAGCAGTCGACCCCCGTCTAGCAAGACCCTTCGGCCCGCGCCGCGCGCACCAGCCAGCGCGCCGGGTCGACCGCATCGGCCAGGTCTTGCGGAATCGGCCACGGCGCACCGCAGGCCTGCGCCGCGATCAACTCGGCCAGCAGCGGCGCCAGGGTCAGGCCGCGCGAACCCAGCGCCGTCAATACGAACAAGCCACGCATCCTCGGCAACAGCCGGACTTGATCCTGCCTTGCCGGAAGGGGTTGCAGCGGCAGCGCACCGGCGATCGGCAGACGGTCGGGCGTGTGCACCCGCCAGCCGACCTTGCCGATCAGGCTGGCCGATTCGGGTGGCGCCAGACCGCACAGCTCGCGCAACTGTTGCAGGTTGTGCTGATGGTCGATCGGCCGCAGTTCGGGCGCGGGGTCGGGTAGGAGCGGGTCGATGTCGGCTTCGTTGGTGGCGCCGCAGACCAGGCCGCCATCCGGCAGCGGCAACGCATAGCCCGCGCCGGCCAAGGCGATGCGCAACGGCGTTGGCTCGTTCGGAACACCGAGCCAGTAAGTGATCCGACCGCGGGACCGGCTCAGTGGCCACGTCATCGGCGCGAGCGCAGCCGTGCCCGCGCCCGAAGCCAACACCACCACGGCAGCGCGGGCAAGCACGGCACCATCGCGATCCTGCAGCCACCAGGCTTCCTGATCGTCGGCGTCGGGGCTTGCGCGCAGCTCGGTCACGTCGACGCCACCCACGAAGCGCACACCCGGCTGTTCCAGCGCCTGCCTCACCCAGGCACGCGGGTCGATCCAGCCACCACCGGGGTAGTACCAAGCCGGATGAAGCAGCGGCACACCGGCTCTTGCGCTGCCGGCTTCGGCGTCCAGCGCTTGCACATAGGTCGCGGGCAGACCGCTGCGCGCCAGCAGCGCTTGCATCGATGCCAGGTCCGAAGGTGGCGTCACGCTGCGCAGCAGACCTTGCGCATGGCCGGGCACACCAGCTTCGGCGATGGCTTCGGCATAGGTTGCGTGCGCCTGCAGCGCCGCGGCCCGGTACAGCCTTGCGTAAAGGCCGTCGCCCGCATGCAGCACGCCATGAAACAGGCCGGCCGGGTTGCCCGATGCTGCCGCTGCGGGTTCGTCATGGCGGTCGAATACCGTGACCTCGAATCCCGATCGGGCCAGCGCGCCCGCTACCGCAGCACCGCCGATGCCGGCTCCGACGACCACGGCCGTGCGTCCACTGACGCCGGCTTCCGGCAAGCGGCGCGGAACGAATCGCGGCGCGAAGTCGGCGACGGCCACCTGCGCACGGGCGTCAGCGCTTCGCTGCACGAAGCCACCCCGGTTCGGCAAACGCGGGAGCTGCCCGGCGCCACCGGCTGCAACGAGCGTGCAGCCGGTGGCGGCTTTGCGAGCCAGCAGGTCGATCAGTCGGGCATCGTCTTCGAACGCGGTGGCGCCAGCCAGCACCGCATCGGCCTGCAGACGCAGACCCGCCAGCCGTTCACGCAGCGTGCCCACGACCAAGCGCAACTGAACCCGGCCGTGCTCGAAGTTCAGTGTGTGCAGGTCCGGCGTCGAAGGCGGCCACGCGCTCAACAATGCGGCCAGCACGTCGCCCCCGGTTTCATGCGCGGCCTGCAGGCCTGCTCGCGAAGGCGGGTGTTCGCAGACCGCCACCACTGACAACCAAGTGCAGCGCTGTGGGTCGGCGCGCCAGCTGCGCCAGAGGGCGATGAAGGCATGCCCGCAGCCGAAGTCGGTGTCGAGTACGACGAAGCGCTCGCGGCCCTGCCAGCGCTGCGGTAAGCCGCTGGCGCTCAGCAGGGCATTGGTTGTCGCATCAGTTGTGCCGTCAGCCACTCCGTCCGTCGCCCCATCAGTGTTCACGTCAGTCGTCGCGTCAGTCATCCGTCCACCGTCGGCGCAACGCTCATCCATGCCCGCCCAGCCACGCCAGCAGCGCCGGCTGCACGGTTGCGAGCCCGCGATAGGCC
>JALYUN010000227.1 GCA_030853725.1 Pseudomonadota bacterium
GTTTTCGCTCGGGCTGCTGGCCGCCACGCTGCTGTTGCGACGTTGGGCGGCAGCGCGCGGCAGTGCCCTGTTCGTCCGTGCTTGAACATCTTCAGCAATTTTTCGAAAGTCGAGCATGAACATCCACAGCACCACCGCCGAAACGCTCGGGGTCGACCCGTCGCTGCACCTGGCCACCCGCTACCGACGGGACATACACGCCAGCGTCGAACGCATCTGGGAAAACGTATTCGACTGGGAGCATCTGCCGGTGCTGCACGAAATGCTCTTCAACCGCGCCGAACTGCTGGCCGGCCATGATGCCGGATGGACCGTCAAGCTGACGCGCCAGCCCGGTGACGCGAGCCGCATGCAGGTGCTGGAGCTTCGGGCCGATCGCAGCCATCGCCGCTACCGCGTCAAGACCCTGGAAGGCAGCGGCACGGGCACCGAGATCCACACCCAAATGGAGCCGCTGGCAGCGAACCTGACCGCCATCGAAGTGCGCTACTACCTGCCCGAGCACCGGCCCGAAAAGCTCGACGTGCTGGCCGCCAAATACCGCAGCAGCTGTCAGCAGCTGTGGGACGAGGACGAGACGATGATGGTGCACCGCGAGCGCATGGCCGCGCTGCCGGCCGCGGTTGCGCTTCAGGTCCCCGGAGCCACCGTCGTGCTGGGGACGATCGAAGCGCTGCGCGCGCGTCTGCCGCTCACGGGCGAGCTCGGCGGCCACCCGTTTCGGCTCGTCGATCTGGGCGGTGGCGAACTCGCCGCGCATGCCACTGTCTGCCCGCACTGGCTCGGCCCGCTCGACGCCGCGCTGGTCGAGGACGGCTGCGTGCGATGCCCCTGGCATGGCTACCGCTTCGACGTGCGCACCGGCGCCAGCGCAGACGGGCGCGGCTTGCAACTGCCCCCCGCACCGGCGGTCTTCGTCGACCCGGCGACCCGCGTCGTGACGCTCGTGGCCCCGACGTGAACGCCGACGCGCTGTGGTCCCGCTACGGCAGCCCAGGCGCTGTCGCGTCGCCACAGACGCTGGCGGCGCTGGCGCAACTCGATCTCGAAGCCGACCCTGCCGACGGGCGTCCACGGGTGTCGATTCCAGCGCAGGCCAACATCGCCGCCGATACCGTTGGCCTGCATGCCAAAGGCGAACGGGCCGACCGCGTCTCGATCCGCTTCGACCCCTGCGTTGCCGGTGAGCCTTGCAGCGACATCACGTTCGCGGAACTCGACGATGCCGCTTCCCGCATGGCGACGATGCTGCGCGGCGCTGGCGTCGTCCCCGCAAGCGTCGTCGCGGTGCACACAGGCGCCCGCACCGAAACCGTCATCGTCCATCTGGCAATCTACAAGCTGGGCGCGATCGCGGCGACGCTCTCGCAGCTCTACGGGCCGCAGACCATCCGCCATGTGTTGATCGACTCGGCCGCGATGGTGCTGGTGACCCAGGACACGGTCTGGCGCGAGCATGCAGCGTTGCGCGCCGATTGCCCTGCCCTGCGACAGGTGGTGGTCGTCGGCTCCGCACAGGCCGACGAAGTCGGCTTCGATGCATGGCGTTCGCACGACGCTGCGGGCTTCGTGCCGGCCGCCACGCAAAGCGAAGATCCAGCCCTGCTCGTCTACACCTCGGGTTCGACCGGCCTGCCCAAGGGAGTGCTGCACGCGCACCGCATCGTGCATGCCTACAAGCCCACGCTGGAACTGTTTTTCGACCTGGAACTGCGCGACCAGAACCTGGTGTTGTGGACCGCGGCAGACTGGGCCTGGATCGGCGGCCTGGTGGATGTCGTATTCCCGGCACTGCAGTTCGGCCACCGGCTGATCGCGAGCCAACACCGCTTCGAGCCCGAATGGGCACTGGACTTCATGCAGCGCCACGGCGTCACGCACATCCTGCTGACGCCGACCGCACTCAACCGTTTGGCGCAGGTGCAGCGACCGCGCGAACGCTATCCGGACCTGCGCTTGCGGGTGGCCTTCACCGGGGGAGAGCCTTTGCCCGGAGCGACGTTGCGCTGGCTGGAAAGTGAACTCGGCGTGGTCTGCAACGAAGGCTATGGC
>JALYUN010000066.1 GCA_030853725.1 Pseudomonadota bacterium
CCCGCGCCGTGGCCGAGAGCCCCGAAGCCACGCGGCTCGACGAAGCCAAGCGCAAGGCGCTGGCCGACGCGCTGCGCGACTTCGTGCTCGGCGGTGCCGAATTGAAAGGTGCAGCGCGCCAGCGCCATGGCGCGATTCAGGACCGCATCGGTGCGCTTTCGCAAGCCTTCGGCGAACACGTGCTCGATGCCACGGATGCCTTCACGCTGGACGTGGACGCATCTCGGCTCGACGGCGTACCCGAAGACGTGCGTGCCGCAGCCCGCGCCACCGCCGAGGCGGCTGGCGTCACCGGCAGCGTCGCAACCTATCGGCTCACCCTGCAGATACCCTGCTACGGCCCGGTGATGCAGTACGCCAGCGACCGCGCACTGCGCGAGCAGCTCTACCGGGCCTACGTCACCCGCGCCAGCGAATTCGGCCCGACCGAATTCGACAACAGCGGCCTCATGAGCGAGCTGCTGGCGCTGCGCCACGAAGACGCGGCCCTGCTCGGCCACACCCACTATGCCGATCTGGCGCTGGTGCCGAAAATGGCGCGTTCATCCGACGAGGTACTGGGCTTCACGAATGATCTGGTACAGCGAGCCCGGCCCCATGCCGAGCACGAACTGGCCGAGCTGCGTGCATTCGCCGCAGCGGACCTCGGTCTGGCGGACCTGCAAGCCTGGGACCGCCCCTACGCCAGCGAGAAGCTCAAGCAGGCTCGCTACGAATTCAGCACTGACGAACTGAAGCCCTACTTCCCTGAACCGCGCGTGTTGCAGGGCCTGTTCAATCTGGTCGAAAAGCTGTTCGGCGTGCAAGTGCGGCCCGACACCGCGCCGGTCTGGCACCCGAGCGTGCGCTACTACCGGCTGTGGCGCGAAGGTGCTGCGGTCGCTGCTTTCTACCTCGACCCCCATGCGCGCCCCGGCAAGCAGTCGGGTGCCTGGATGGACGCTGCCTGCTCGCGCTGGCAGCCTCCGCAAGGACCGTTGCAACTGCCGGTAGCGCATCTGGTGTGCAACTTCGCGCCGCCGGTCGGCGACCAGCCGGCGCTCTTGACGCACGACGACGTGATCACGCTGTTCCATGAGTTCGGTCACGGGCTGCACCACATGCTGACGCAGGTCGAACAACTTCCGGTGTCGGGCATCAACGGCGTCGAGTACGACGCGGTCGAATTGCCCAGCCAGTTCATGGAGAACTTCTGCTGGGAATGGGACGTACTGCAAGGGTTGAGCCGCCACGTGCGCAGCGGCGAGCCCTTGCCGCGTGCGCTGTTCGACCGCATGGTGGCAGCGCGCCATTTCCAGAGCGGGCTCCAATTGCTGCGCCAGGCCGAGTTCGCGCTGTTCGACATGCGGCTGCACGCCGACCCGGCGCAGGCCAATCGCGTGCAGGCACTTTCTGTCGAAGTCAACGCCGAGGTACAGCCGATGACGGCGCCGCCGTTCTACCGCTTCGCCCACAGCTTCGGCCACATCTTCGACGGCGGCTACGCGGCCGGCTATTACGGTTATGCCTGGGCCGAAGTGCTGTCGGCCGATGCCTTCGGCGCGTTCGAGGAAGCGGGCATCATGGACCCGGCCACCGGCACGCGTTTCCGGGAACAGATCCTGGAGCGCGGCGGCGCCCGCAGCGCGCTCGAGAACTTCAAGGCATTCCGCGGCCGCGAGCCCAACATCGAAGCGCTCTTGCGACATCGTGGTCTAGCGTGACCTATCGATCGCGCAGCCTGCCCTTCACTGCGCTAGATTCAACGGACCGCGCAGCAGCCGCCAACCCGGATTCCGCCATGGCCCCGACCCCCCCGTTTCGCTCAAGAAGAAGGGCCTGCTTCCTGCTTTTTGCGGGCACTGCGTTCTGCGCCGGTCCGGCGCTGGCGCAATACAAGGTGGTGCAGCCCGACGGTCGCGTCCTCTACACCGACATTCCCCCGGTCACGACCGATGCGCGCATCACCCCGCTGAACCGCCGGGCCGCCGCACCGGCGCGCGACAACCCTCTGCCCGACCCGTTGCGCCGCGTAGCCGAGCGCTACCCGGTCACCCTTTACACCGCGGCCGACTGTGAGCCCTGCGTCAGCGGCCGGCAACTGCTGCAGCAACGCGGCGTTCCCTATCAGGAACGGTCGATCGCCAGCAACGAAGATACCTTGGCGCTGGAGCGCATCGTCGGCAGCCGCACCGTGCCATCGCTCACCATCGGCAGCCAGCCGGTGCGCGGCTACTCGGCGCCGGAATGGGGCGCGTACCTGGACGCGGCCGGTTACCCGCGTGAATCGGGCCTGCCTGCGAACTGGCAGCCACCAGCGCCACGGACCTTGGTCGAACGCACCGCGGCGCCGGAGCCGGCCCCCACGACCAGCAGCGCACGGCCGGCGCCGCGGTCCCAGGCGCAGGGACCGGACGAGACGGCCTCGGGCGGAATTCGTTTCTGACGACGCGCGGGCAGACTCAAGTTGCCATCCGCCGCACCAGACCCGACCCTGCGGCCACCGCACCGCCCACCATCCAGAACAGTGCCGCCGCGCCGACCAACGTGCCGGTGGCGCCGAAGACCAATGGCATCAGTGTGCTGGAAGCATTGATGGCCATCGACCGCAGCGCCAGCGCTTCACCGTGGCGGTTGTCCGGCGTGACCTGGTGCAGCATCGACATCACCATCGGCTGCACGCTGCCGAGCGTAATGCCCAGCAACACGGCGCAGCCCGCCATCCACAGCGGCCCGGGCGCCAGCGGATAAGCCGAAAACACGATGCCGGTGCCCAGCATGGCGGTGCGCAGCACCACCTTTTCAGACAAGCGGTGCGCCAGCGCAGGGATCACTAGCCGCACCACCGTCACCGACAGTGTGAAGGTGCCGAGGATCAGACCGATCGTGCTGGCACTGAAGCCGCGGCTGTGGCCCAGCACCGGCACCGCGAAGGTGTGCACGTCCCAGCAGGTGGACAACAGCCAGTTGATCGTCAGCAACCGCTTCAGACCCGGTGCCAGCAGCAGGTCCCAGGCGCGGCGCCCGGCCACGACGGCCAGCGGTTTCGGCGCGATCCGCGGCACGCTGCGGGCCATCACCAGCGTCACCAGCGGCAAGGCCAGCAGGAACACATAGGCGGCGCGGTAGCCGAGCCCGTCGATCAGGAAGCCGGCTGCGACCGGACCGATGACGTTCGAGAACGAAGGCGCGATCCCGAGCCAACTGAAGATGCGCACGCGCTCCACGCTGTCGCGCGCGGTCAGCCCCGCCGTGCGCTGCACGGTCAGCATGCCGGTATTGGCGCCAGCGCCGGTGGCAGCACCGGCTACGCACAACAGCGCAAACTGCGCGGTGCCGGTCAGGAAGGTCGAGCCCAGCGCCAGCAGGCACCCCAGGATCGTGATGCCGGCCGCCAGATAGACCGGCCGGTGGTAGCCGAGCCGGTCCGCGAGCCGGCCGGCCGGCAGCGCCAGCAAGACCGGCGCGGCAGCGAACAACGACAGCAGCAGACCCACTGCCCACGCGCTGTAGCCTTCGTGCAGTGCTTGCAGCGGCGCGGCCATGCGCAGGCCGGCCATGGCCGAGTGCATGCCGAGTTGCCCGCCGATCAGCGCCGCCAACACGCGGCGTGAGGACGTCAACGATGTCGCGAGTTCAGCCGCCATCGCTTCGGGTGTCCTCTTCGTCCAGCGTGGCTTCGCCCGCTTCACCATTCACCCCCGCGAGCATCTGCGCCGCCGGCCCTTCCGGCATCGCTTCGACGCTGCGCAACTGGCGCACCATGGCGCGGCTGCGGGTGTCGGCCTGATCGATCGTGTGGCTGGCTTCCTGCAGCTTCTTGCGCGTTTTTTCCAACACCGCGCCGAACTTGCCGAACTCGGTCTTGACGGCAGAGAGCACCTGCCAGACCTCGGACGAACGACGCTCCAGCGCCAGCGTGCGGAATCCCATTTGCAGGCTGTTCAACAACGCCAGCAGCGTGGTGGGGCCGGCCAGCATCACCTTGCAGTCCCGCTGCAGGGCTTCGGCCAGACCCGGCCGCCGCAAGGCTTCGGCATACAGGCCTTCGGTCGGCAGGAACAGGATCGCGAAGTCGGTGGTGTGCGGCGGCGCGACGTACTTGTCGCGAATGCGCCGGGCTTCCAGCCGCAGCCGCGCTTCGATCGCCTTGGCAGCGGCTTCCATCGCCGCCACGTCGGCACGGTCCGACGCTTCGATCAAGCGCTCGTAATCCTCACGCGGAAACTTTGCGTCGATCGGCAGCCACAGCGGGGATGCCGGCTGACCTTCGGCATCGCGCCCCGGCAGCCGAATCGCGAACTCGACGCGCTCATTGCTGCCCGGCACGGTGGCCACGTTGCTGCCGTACTGCTCGGGCGTGAAGACCTGCTCCAGCAAGCCCGCCAGTTGCACCTCGCCGAATACGCCGCGGGTCTTGACGTTGGTCAGCACGCGGTTCAGCGCCCCCACGTCGGTGGCCAGCTTCTGCATCTCGCCCAGACCACGGTGCACCGCGTCGAGCCGGTCGGCTACGAGTTTGAAGCTTTCGCCCAGGCGCTGCTCCAGCGTCGCATGCAGCTTTTCGTCGACCGTGGCGCGCATCTGGTCGAGCTTCTTCTCGTTGCCCTCCTGCAGCGCTGCGAGTCGCGTGTCGACGGCCTGCCGGACCTCGATCAGGCGCCGTTCGTTGGCTTCCGACAGCAGCCGTAGCTGCTCGTTCTGCGTCCGCGCCACATCGCTGGCCTGCGCCATCAGCGTGCGCTGGAAGTCAGCGAGATCGCCACGCGTGGTCTGCGCCTGGCGGCCCATCTCGTCGCGCAGTTCACGCTCCAGGCGCTCGGCGATCGCACCGGCGCCATTCTTGCCGGCATGCTGCAGCAACAAAAGCAGAAACAGCAGATTCAGAAGTCCGACGACGGCGATCGCAACGAGTACCCAATCGGGCAAATTCAAAGCCGGCATAGCCGGCGATTGTCGCTTGCCGCCTGGCTGCCGTTCAGTCGCGCAGCTTGCCGGACTGCAGCACCTCGGGGTTGATCGGTGTCGGCGGGTGGCCACCGGTCAGCGCCGCAATCAGGTTGTCGGCCGCCAGTTCTGCCATTGCACGCCGCGTGGCCGTGCTGGCGCTGGCGATGTGCGGGGTCAGCACCACGTTGGACAACGCCAGCAGGCCCGGATGCAGTCCCGGCTCAGCTTCGAACACGTCGAGCCCGGCCGCGGCGATGCGGCCTTCCCGCAGCGCATGCACCAGCGCCGCGTCGTCGACGATGCCGCCGCGGGCGATGTTCGTCAGCGTGGCGCTCGGCTTCATCTGCAGCAGCTCGGCAGCACCGATGGCATGGCGGGTGTCGGCCGAGTATGGCAACACCAGCATCAGGTGGTCGGCTTGCGCCAGCAAGTCGGCTTTCGAGACCCAGCGTGCGCCAATCGCGGCTTCGGCTTCAGCGCTGAGCCGGTTGCGGTTGTGATAAAGCACCTTCATGCCGAAGCCGAGTGCGCCGCGCCGCGCGATCGCCTGGCCGATCCGGCCCATGCCCAGGATGCCGAGCGTGGCACCGTACACGTCGCTTCCGGTCAGCAGGTCGTGGCTCCACTTCAGCCATTCACCGCGCCGCAGAAATGCCTCGGCTTCGGCCATGCGGCGCGCCGTGGCCATCATCAACGCGAAGCCAAAATCGGCCGTGGTTTCAGTCAGCACATCAGGGGTGTTTGTGGCCAGCACGTGGTGCGCAGTGCAGGCCGCGATATCGAAGTTGTTGTAGCCGACCATCATGTTGGCCACCACACGCAACTTCGGGCATGCGGCCAGCAGCACCGCGTCGATGCGCTCACCGCCGAAAGTCATCGCGCCCTGCTTGCCCTGCAGTCGGGTGGCGAATTCGAGTGGCGTCCATAGGTCGTCATCGAGGTTGACTTCGACCTCGAAATGTTCGCGCAGGCGTTCGACCACCTCCGGGAACACCGCACGCGCAACGAGGACGCCCGGACGCATGGCGTGCTCAGTGAGTCGGTGCCAGCGAAGACGCCGTTGCGGCGGACGCAGCATGCACATGGCCGCGCGCCTCGGGGCCGGGGTGGAAGCCGATAGACACCAGCATGACGAGGTAGCCGACGGCATACGCGACGATGATCGGCCAGCCGTGGCGCACCCAGGCGACGGCATCTCGTGAATCGGGATACATGTTCGACAGCGCAACGCCGGCCGACGAGCCGAACCACATCATCGAGCCGCCGAAGCCGACCGCATAGGCCAGGAAGCCCCAGTCATAGCCGCCCTGCTTGATGGCCAATGCCGTGAGTGGAATGTTGTCGAATACCGCCGACACGTAGCCGAGCGCGAACGCAGACTGCCACGACGCACCCGGCAGCCGCTCGACCGGCATCATCGACGCGCACAGCACCAGGCTCAGCAGGAACAGCGCGCCCTTCCCGGCGCCGGGCAGCAGCCTCCAGGCGGGCTTGCGCACCAGCGAGCCGAGCAAGATCGCCACCCAGACCGCGGCACCGAGGAACGGGAACTTGTCGGCGACGGCAGTAAAGCGGGTGTTGATCGCAACGTTGACGACGATCGCCAGTGCCAGGATGAACAGCACAACGCCGACGCTCGTCCAGTCGATGTGGACACCGGCGCCGGGGTCCTTCGTGATCGGCGAATAGCGCTGCTGCATCAACGCCGCCGGAATGCCGAAGATCACCAGCGCCAATCCACAGCCGATGTAGGCCTCGATCACTTCGCCCGGCGCGACGCCGGCAATCCACATCATCGTCGTCGTGGTGTCACCGACGACGCTACCGGCGCCGCCCGCGTTCGAGGCTGCCACGATCGCCGCCAGGAAGCCGATGTGGACTTTGCCCCTGAACAGCGTGTGCGCCATGGCGCCGCCGATCATCGCGGCGGCAATGTTGTCGAGGAAGCTCGACAGCACGAACACCAGCAGCAGCAAGACGAAGCAGCCCTTCCAGTCGTCGGGCAGCACCGCCGGCAGTGCCGCCGGAACTTCGCTGTCCTCGAACAACTTCGCCAGCAACGCGAAGCCGAGCAACAGCAGCAGCAGATTCACGAGGATGACCCATTCGTGCTCGACATGCAGCACGAAGCCGAAGAGGATGAACTCGAGTGGCACCGGGCCGATCGACGGCCCGGCAAAGCCGTCGGCTGCAGTCGCCACCCCGGGCAACGCTGCCAGGCAGGCGAACAACACGGC
>JALYUN010000081.1 GCA_030853725.1 Pseudomonadota bacterium
GCCAGTGCGTAGTGGCGCTCGCCCACGATGCCCGGCGTGGCCATCTTCGAGTTCGACTGCAGTGGGTCGATGGCCGGGAACAGGCCTTCGCCCGCGCGCTTGCGCGACAGCACGATCGACGCCGACAGGTGTGAGAAGGTGTGCACTGCCGCCGGGTCGGTGAAGTCGTCGGCCGGCACATAGACCGCCTGGATCGAGGTGATGGCGCCGCTGTCGGTATTGGCGATGCGTTCTTCAAGCGCAGACAGCTCGGTGCCCATGGTTGGCTGGTAGCCCAGGCGCGAGGGCATCTGCCCCATCAGGCCCGAAACCTCGGATCCGGCCTGGATGAAGCGGAAGATGTTGTCGATCAGCAGCAGCACGTCGCGCTGCTCGTCGTCGCGGAAATATTCGGCCATCGTCAAGGCGGCCTGGCCGACGCGGAAGCGCGCGCCGGGTGGCTCATTCATCTGGCCGAAGACCATCACCATGTGCTGCAGCACGTCGGCCTTTTCCATCTCGGCGTAAAGGTCCTGACCTTCGCGGCAGCGTTCGCCGATGCCGCAGAAGATGCTGACGCCCTTGTTTGCTCGCTCGTGCTTGCCGACCATGTTGTGGATCATTTCGGTCAGCAGTACCGTCATGCCGACACCCGCACCGCCGAACAGCCCGGCCTTGCCGCCGCTTTCCAGCGGCACCAGCACGTCGATCATCTTGATGCCGGTCTCGAAGATCGCCGACGTGGTCGAACGGTGAATCAGCGGCGGGGGTTCGCGGTGGACCGACCGCCATGTCACGTCCTTCGGTTCGTCCTGGCGGTCGATGGCATGGCCGAAGACGTCGAACATGCGCGACAAGATGGCCCTGCCGACCGGCGCCATCAGCGGCCCGCCGGTGTCCGACACCGGCATGCCGCGCGCCAGACCCTGCGTCGGCGTCAGTGCAATGCCGCGCACGTGACGGGCGTCGAACTGGGTCAGTACCTCGATCGCGATCGCCCCATCGGCACCCGCGCGCAGAAGGGTACGGATCGGCGGCAGTCGGCCATCGAAACGCACGTCGACCACACTGCCGCGCACGGCAGTGACCACCCCCGCGTTCGGCTTCACGTCGTCTTCACGCGCCGTGTGGCCCTGTTGGTTCCCCACTTTGTCACCCACCCTGCAACCACCTTCTGAAGTTGCCCGCAGGCCAACGGAGAGCACTCTGCGCTTGCGAGGGCTCCGGGTCTGTGCGACAGCGCACAGACTCGTCATGGCCACAGCGCTCAGGCTAGAAGGTCAACCCCTTCGGTGAGCGCTTTGGCGAGCTCGCTTCGTTCTAGAAGGGCTGCCCGAGCGTATCTGGCCAGTTCCAATGAGGAAATCACATGACCATCCCCAAGTCGTCGATCGAACCCGTCAACCATCCTGGCGCGGCGCCAGCCGCTGCGCCTACCGTGCGCGGTGATGACGCCACATTGCGAGACGGCACCCGTGTGCAGGTGCGACCCATCCACCCGGAAGACATCGAACTGGAACGACGCTTCATCGAGTCGCTGTCACCGGCGTCACGCCGCTTCCGCTTCCTGGACACCATCCAGTCACCGAGCGCGGCGCTTCTGAAGCAGATGACAGTCATCGACCCCCGCACGGACGCAGCCTATGTGGCGCTTCTGGGCACGGGCGACCAGGCACAGGAGATCGGCGTTGCACGCTTTAGTGCGCAAGCCGACGGCGCCGATTGCGAATTCGCCGTGACCGTGGCCGATGCTTGGCAGCACAAGGGACTGGGCACGCTCTTGATGCACCGCCTGATTGATGTCGCGAAAGCGCGCGGGTTCAAGGCGATGCATTCCAGCGATGCTTCGGACAACGATCTGATGCGCAAGTTTGCCGAGCACCTGCACTTTCAGCACCGGCGGGACCCCGACGACGCCAAGCTGGTTCTCTACAGCGTGCGTCTCGATGGGACCGAGGCCACGCGCAGCGGTGCGTGAACGGCGGGCTTCGACGGCAGCCCGCGTCCTTGCCATGCCCGCGAAGCCGGGCCCGCTTCGCCTGGCTTTACGACTACAGCATTCATGATGAACGGCTGGGCGTGGACGGCACTGGGCTTCCTCGTCGTGGCCGCCGGTATCGGGCTGGTCGCTTTTGGAAGTGCGCGCTGGCGGGCGGCGACACAGGCGCAGATGGCGCAACTCGAAGCGGCTCGAATCCCGGGAGCTTCGGGCCGTTATAACGCGCAAGAGATCGATGGCTTGCCTGCGCCGGTGCAACGCTACTTCCGCGCGGTGCTGGAGGACGGTCAGCCTTTGATCGGGGCCGCTACCCTCGAACTCGCTGGCACGATCAACCTGTCGACAGCGGGCGAGCACTGGAAGCCCTTCACGTCGACACAGCGGGCCGTTACCCACCGCCCGGGCTTCCTGTGGAACGGCAGGGTGGTGATGCTGCCGGGGCTGGTCGCACGGGTGCACGACAGCTATATCGCCGGCGTCGGCAGGCTGCACGCAGCGATGCTGGGGCTGTTCACGGTCGCCGAGGTGCAGGGCAGCGGCGAGATAGCCCGCGGAGAACTCATGCGCTACTTCGCCGAGATGGCGTGGTACCCCACCGCGCTGCTGCCCAGCCAGGGTGTGCGCTGGCAGGCGGTGGACGATCGCACGGCTAACGCGACGCTGAGTGACGGCGCGATCACACTGAGCTTGCGGTTCAGGTTCGACGAGGCCGGCCTGATCGCGTCCGTACACGCCGACGCTCGTTGCGCCGGTGTGGGCAAGGGCAGCGTCATGCTGCCCTGGGACTGCAGTGTTTCCGACTACCAGTTGCGCCACGGCATGAAGGTGCCAACCCGCGGCGAGGCCGCCTGGGTGCGTCCGGAAGGGCGCAAACTGTACTTCGTGGGCCATCTGAAGTCGCTGGTATACGAGTTCCAGGTGTGAGTGATCCGCCGGATGGGTCGGACCCGTGATCCGGCTGGATCGTGAATCCGAGTTCCGTCCCGGTTCAACGCCCCATCGCGGTCAGCAGGAAGATCAGCGCCACAGAAAAAAAGCCCAGCAGGATCGAGAACGCGGCGCCGATGACGATGCCGTGACCGACGCGCGTAGGGCCCTCGCGATGAAAGGCCAGCGCAAAGTGCAGGTACTGCACGCCGGCGCCCAGTGCCACGGCCGCGCCCATGCCGATCAGTATCGAGCCGCTCCAACGCCACGACGTGCCAGCGTTGTCTTGCACATGTCTCAATACGACAGGCATCAAGGCCAGAACCAGTTGGAAGCGATCGATGACGAATCCGAGCGCCATGAGCGATAGCGCGGTCCTGATCCAGGAGGTCAGCGTGCGTTCGGCCGCCAGGTAGAGCAAGCACCGCGAAAGCTGGATCGGATCGGATTCGTCGTTCATGGTGAATGGATGTTCCGAACCCGGCAGCGTCACCTGGCATGACACCTGCTGCGCAAGTCATGCGGAACGAAGTATCCCGACCGCGGCGCCTCCGGCCCCCGCGCGCAGGTTCAGGTAGGACTTCAGCGTCGCGATCACCAACGGAATCGCACCGAAGACGATGAAGACCACATCGCCCGGCATGCGCAGCCATTCGATCAGGTGCGAGCGTTCGCTGCCGATGTAGTCCAGGCTGCGGGCATGCCAGTAGCCGTTCTGCAACACGTCCCACATCTGCAGCAGCCCCCCCGGTAACAGGCTCATCACGATCATCATCGCCAGGCCGATGTTGGTGCCCCAGAAAGCGCAGCGAATGTATTTCTCGATGCCCGGCCACTGCGCGTCGCTGCTGGTCTGCCGCAGCACGAATACCATCAGCGCGATCGCCAGCATACCGAGCACGCCCATCAAGGCTGCGTGCGCGTGGGTCGGGGTTACCAGCGTGCCGACTTCGTAGTAGCTGACGATCGGCAGGTTGATGAAGAAGCCGAACATGCCCGCGCCGACGAAGTTCCAGAAACCCACGCTCATCAGGAAATAGAAGGCCCACATGTGGGGGATGACCATCACCTTGCCGGCTTCGTCGCGTTCCCCGCGCGTGGTGCGAACGAAGTCCCACGCATCCAGTGTCAGCAAGGTCAGCGGCACCACTTCCAGCACTGAGAACAACGCCGACAGCGCCATGTTGACGTTGGTCTGGCCCGTGAAGTACCAGTGGTGGCCGGTGCCGATCAGGCCACCCAGGAAGTACAGGATGGCGTCCAGGTAGATCACCCGCAACGCTACGTTGCGGCGGGTCAGCCCGAGTTGGTAGAAGGTCAGCGCCACGATCGTCGTCGCGAAGAATTCGAAGAAGCCTTCGACCCACAGGTGGATGATCCAGAAGCGCCAGGTGTCGACCACGGTGTAGTTGGTCTTGGCGCCGAAGAACATCGCCGGGATGTAGAACACCGGTATCGCCAGTGCAGCCACCAGGAACATCCTGACGATGGGCTGCGCGGCCCGGTCGGTGAGCGCGCGCGGGCGCACCAGCGACCACAGCAGCACGAACCACACGAACAAACCCGCCACCAGCAGCACCTGCCAGACGCGGCCCAACTCCAGGTACTCCCAGCCCTGGTCACCGAGCCAGAACCACCAGCGGCCCAGCAGTTGCGCGATGCCGACCCATTCGCCCAGCAAGCTGCCGAAGATGACTACAGCGAACGCGCCGAACAGCACATGGGTCCAACCCGCCAGCCAGTGCGGCTCGTCGCTGCGCAACGAACGGCCGAGGAACAGCGCGGCGGCCACGTAAGCGGTGGCGATCCAGAAGATCGCCAGTTGCAGATGCCAGGTGCGCATCAGGTTGCTGGGAAAGATGCGCTCG
Organism: Pseudomonadota bacterium; assembly: GCA_030853725.1. Classification (GTDB taxonomy): domain Bacteria; phylum Pseudomonadota; class Gammaproteobacteria; order Burkholderiales; family Burkholderiaceae_C; genus Rubrivivax. The sequence goes on from JALYUN010000081.1 coordinate 4,774, forward strand.
AGTTGAAAGCCGTAGAAGCTGCCCGGGTCGGCACGGTAGTGTCCGAGCGCGCCACCCACCAGCGTCTGTGCCAGGAACAAGAGTGCCACCACGACGAAGAACTTGACGAGTGCGTTCTGCCCCGGACTGGAACGCCCCGGCAGCATCTGGGGCTTGACGCGATGACCGCGGGTGATCCACCCCAGGTAGTCGAACTTGCCGAAAGCCAACAGCACGGTGGCAATGCCCGCCAGAAAGACCAGCAGGCTGAGCGCGCTCCACAGCAACGCGCCCGGGATCGGCAGGTTGCCGACACTCGGGTCGTAGGGAAAGTTGTTGGTGTAGGAATACGCATCGCCCGGCCGTGCTGCAACGGACGCCCAGGCCGCCCAGGTCACGAAGGCCGTGAACTGGCGCAACTCGGTCGGGTCGGTGATGAGGTCGGCCTTCAGGCCGCCATTGCGTGCGGGGTCGTGGAAGTAGTCGGTCCAGTGCGCGATCTCTTGCTCGAACGTGGCGGTTTGTGCGGCGGTGAAGGGCAGCACTCCCGTGGCTGCGTCGTAGCGGTTGGTCTTCAGCGACACGGCCACTTCCGCCTGCACCGCCGCGGCCTGGGTCGGATTCAGCGCCACGAGCGGCTGGAGGTACTGCGCCTGCGCGATGGTCTCAGCGGTCACCCGCCCCATGCGGTGCAAGGTGGTGGCCGAGAAGTCGGGCCCGAGATAAGCACCGTGGCCCCAGATGCTGCCGTTGGCCATCAGTCCGTAACGCAGGAACACCGCCTGCCCGTTGCCGACATCTTCGGCGCTGAACAAGACCCCACCGTTCGAATCCACGACCCGCGGCGGGATCGGCGGCGCGTTGCGATACGAGAGCGTCGTGATCAGGATCAGTCCTGAAAAGCCGAGCACCATCACGATCAACATGGCGCGTATCCACCATGGCGACAGCGGGCCGTCGTCCTCGGCGACGGGCTGCGCAGCCATGTTGCGGGTCGCCGAGTCGTTCGCTCCAGCGGTCGTCACGGCGCAGGGCACAGTGATGGTCAGGTCCTGACGTGAGCCAGCCTCATTTCGCGAGGTGGGCCGTCCAATACGTGTCGACCTGCTGGCTCTGCTTGTCGAAGTCGCCCCCGACCGAGAAGCGGTGCTTCTTGACGTGCGGCGCAGCCGACATCAGGGCTTTCGTGGTGTCCAGCACCAGCAGTTTGGCGTCGGTGGTGGCTTTGAACTCGGCCCACGGCACGGGGATGTATTTTTGATGAATGCCGAACAGCCCGCCGCGTGCGATGACCAGGTAGGCGATCTTGCCGGTCTGCGGGCTGAGCACCAGGTCTTCGACGCTTCCCAGTTCGTCGCCCTTCGGGTCGAGCACTTCGGTACCGATCAACTGATCCGCGCGGTACGACACGTTCTGCCCCGCCACCGGTTGGGCTGCGGCCAGTTGCGCCTGGCGCTCGGCTTCAAGGCTGTTGCGAGGCATGTGGCCGTTGCGCATGTCCGACGCATACTGGTTGTAGAGCGTACGAGTCTGGCCCAACAGGGCTTCGCACGCGGCCTGCTGACCACGCTGCCCCAGTATCTGGGTCGCTGCGAGCAGCGTGCGAACTTCGTAGCCGGGCCGTGCGCGCCAGTACGCACCGGCAGCCGGCGCGCTGGCACTGGGCATGGCCGGCGAAGCCATGCCGCCGTCGTAGTTGTAGCCATACATCGGATAGCCATAGCCATAGCCCGAGCCGCCACGCCAATAGCCGCCTTTTTGCATCTGCTGCTGGAATGCACCGAGGTCGGTCAGGCATTGCCGGGCGGGCGTCTGCGACGCCGCCGTCACGGCTGCGGTCTTCGCAGCCGGCTCTTTCGTCGGTTCCGGCGTGGCCGCACGCAAGGGGGTGGTGGCCGCGAGCGACACGGCCGCCGTCATCGAAGCGACGAACACGCGCCGCTGCTGAGTTTTGGATTGAGGGTTGAGCTTCATGCGCTTCTCCGTCGGTTGTGAGTGGTTACTAGTGGGGCAGTGGGATGCCGTCAATGTCGGCCGCCACGAAAGCGGCGTCTGTTCGCCAGCGCACGGACGCTGCCACGCGTCGCCCTCAGGCTAGTGACTCTCAGCCATCGTTCGTCTTGGCGCCTTGTGCGGTCCTGTCCATGCCCGAACTCCAATTCCTGTCCAACGGTTCGTACCACCTCAGGGTCACGGCGTCGGGCCACGGCAGCAGTTTTTGGGATGGCATGGCGGTGACACGCGGATGTGTCGACGGAAGCTCGGGCATGCTCGACCCCGGTGGCAGCCGCCTGCATCTGCGCGACCTCGACGTGCCGGCCTGTGCGGCGGCCGCAACCGGCGGGCACGATTTCCGCGGCGGCGGCGCCTGCGTCTGGCAGCGCGTTGACGGCATCGAAACCTGCAGCGAATTCGCGGTTTCCGGCAACGATCCAGTCGAGTTGCGCCGCGTCGTCATCGCCAATCGCAGCGACCGGCGCCGCCGTCTCAGCGCCACCAGCTATGCCGAGCCCGTGCTCAGCCCGCCCGCCACCGACTCGGCGCATCGGGCTTTCAGCAAGCTCTTCGTCCAGACCGAGATCGACCCGGTGCTGCAGGCGGTGCTGGCGACCCGGCGGCCGAGCACGCCCGACGACCCGACGCCCTGGTTCTTCCACACGGTACTGAGAGTGATGGATGGGCCGACAACCGGGGCGCTGAGCTTCGAGACCGACCGCATGCGCTTCATCGGGCGGGGCCGCACGGCAGACGATCCGCAGGCCCTGGACGATGGGGCGCCGCTGTCGGGCACAGCCGGCGCGGTGCTCGACGCCGTGGCCGCGATCCAGTTGCCCTTCGTACTGGAGGCTGGTGCTTCGATCAAGATCGACTGGCTGAGCGGTGTCGCCACCACGCGCGCGGCCTGCGTCGCGCTGGCGCGCAAGTTTCGGCAGCCGGGCGCGGCGCAGCAGATCCTGCAAGAAGCCAACGCTTATCGGCGCGGGTTGTTGAGCGCGCTGGCGGCAAGCGATGCCGACGCGCGGCTCTATCAACGCATGGCGGCAGCGCTGGTCGATGCAACGGCCGGGCTGCGTGCCGACCCGGCCGTGATCGAGCGCAATCAGCGCGGGCAGTCGGGGCTGTGGGGCTTCGGCATCTCGGGCGACTTGCCGATCGTCTTGCTGCAAATGGCGCAACCGGCCCGGCCCGAGTCGGCCGCCGTCATCAACCGGATGGTGCAGGCGCACGCATGGTGGAAAGCCTTCGGCCTGCGCAGCGAACTGGTCGTGCTGTGCGCGCCGTCGCCCGAAGGGGGGTCGAGCGGCTTCGAGCGCGTCCGGCAGCAGATCGGTGCCGGCCCCGGCGCGGCGCTGCTAAGCAAGCCGGGCGGCATCTTCGTGTTGGACGCCGGCAAGCTCGACGACGGCGATCGCATCCTGCTGCAAAGCGTGGCGCGGATCACCGTGACGGACGCCGACACCGACACCGACACCGATGCCGATCCCAATGCCAATGCCAATGCCGACACGTTGGCCGCGCAGATCGCGAAGCGCCTCGGCGCGTCGATGCCCCACATCGGCCACGGACCCACGCGGTCGCCGCCCCCTGAGCCCGCCAACGCGCCCCTGCCGGGCGATCGCTTCGCCTTCAACGGCTACGGCGGTTTCTCGCGCGATGGGCGGGAATACATCATCACCGCATCGGCGGCGCGGATGACGCCCGCGCCCTGGGTCAACGTGATCGCCAACCCCGACTTCGGCACGCTCGTCTCCGAGAGCGGCAGCGCCTGCACCTGGAGCGAGAACGCGCACGAATTCCGCCTGACACCGTGGTCCAACGACCCGGTCAGCGACCCCAACACCGAGGCGCTCTACATCCGCGACGAAGCCAGTGGCCATTTCTGGTCGCCGACGTTGCTGCCCACCCGATCTGCCGGCACCTACACGACCCGCCACGGCTTCGGCTACAGCGTCTTCGAACACAGCGAAGACGGGATCGATTCCGAGCTGCTCATCCATGTCGCGATCGACAGCCCGGTCAAGTTCTCGGTGCTGCGGATGCGCAACCGATCGGATCGGCAGCGCCGGCTATCGGTCACGGCCTGTGTCGACTGGGTGCTCGGCGACGAACGCACCAAGACGCAGATGCAGGTGGTGACGGCAGTGGACGCCGACACCGGCACGCTGTTCGCCCGCAATGCCTACAACACGGACTTCGCCGGCCGCACCGTCTTCTTCGATGTCGAATGCAAGACTCCCGGCGATGCCGATGCCGATGCCGATGCCGTCGCTACGGCGGTCCAGGTCTGCGGCGATCGCGCCGACTTCTACGGTCCTGCCGGCAGCCGGGCCGCGCCGGCAGCGCTGTCTCAGGAGCAGCTGTCGGGCCGGGTCGGCGCCGCGCTCGACCCTTGCGGCGCGCTGCGCGTTGCCTTCGACTTGGCGCCGGGCCAGGAACAGGTCGTGGTGTTCAGGCTGGGCGCCGGGCAGACGGCCGACGTGGCGCGCGATCTGGTGCGACGCTGGCGCCGGCCGGGAGCGGCGGAGGCGTCGCTCGAAGCCGTGCACGCGTTCTGGCGCGACACGCTCGGCGCGGTTCAGGTGCAAACGCCAGACCCGGCGCTGAACCTGCTGGTCAACGGCTGGCTGCTGTATCAGGTGATCGCGTCGCGGCTGTGGGGCCGGACGGCGTTCTATCAAAGCAGCGGCGCCTTCGGCTTTCGTGATCAATTGCAGGACGTGATGGCGCTGGTCCACGCCGCCCCGGCGCTGGTGCGTGAACATCTGCTGCGTGCCGCCGCACGCCAGTTCGTCGAAGGTGATGTGCAGCACTGGTGGCACCCGCCTTCGGGCAAGGGCGTGCGCACGCGCTGTGCCGACGACTTCCTGTGGCTGCCGCTGGCGACCTGTCGCTATGTGGAAGTCACCGGCGACAGTGGCGTCCTCGCGGAACCCGTTCGCTTTCTGGAAAGCCGGCCACTGAAGGACGGGGAGGCCTCGAACTACGAATTGCCGAAGGTGTCGAGTGAGAACGCAAGCCTGTACGACCATGGTGTGCGCGCCGTCCGCCGTGCCCTGGTGTGGGGAAGCCACGGTCTGCCGTTGATGGGGTCGGGCGACTGGAACGACGGCATGAACCGGGTCGGCGCCGATGGTCGTGGCGAAAGCGTCTGGATGGCCTTCTTCCTGTTCAAGGTGCTGACGCGTTTCGCGCCGCTGGCACGGACGCAGGCCGACGTTGCTTTCGCCGAGGTCTGCGAACACGAGGCGCAGGCGCTGCGCAAGCGGATCGAGGCATCGGCCTGGGACGGTGCGTGGTACCGGCGCGCCTGGTTCGACAGCGGCGCGGTGCTCGGCTCGGCCAAGAATACCGAGTGCCGAATCGACTCGATCGCACAGAGCTGGTCGGTCCTGTCGGGCGCAGCCCCTGCCGAACGGGGACGCGCGGCGATGGCTGCGGTCGACGCGCATCTGGTGCAGCGCGAGATGCGGCTCGTGAAGTTGCTGGCCCCGCCCTTCGACACCAGCCAGCCTTCACCCGGCTACATCCAGGGCTACGTGCCAGGCGTGCGTGAGAACGGCGGCCAGTACACGCACGCCGCGGTCTGGGCGGCAATGGCCTTCGCGGCGCTCGGCGACGCCCAGCGCGCCTGGGAGTTGTTCGCGCTCTTGAACCCGCTGAGCCACGGCGGCGATGCGGCCAGCCTGGCCACCTATCGGGTCGAGCCTTATGTGATGGCCGGCGATGTCTACGCCAACCCAACCCACGCCGGGCGCGGCGGCTGGACCTGGTACACCGGGTCGGCCGGCTGGATGTCGCAGTTCATCGTCGAATCGTTGCTGGGGGTGCAGCGGCGCGGCGACCAACTGCGCGTGCGTCCGCTGATGCCGCCCCAATGGCAAGGATTCGACCTGCAAGTGCGCTGCGGCGCCGCGCGCTACGACATCAGCTGCCGCCGCGTTGAAGCGGCGGGTGCGGCAAGCGTTGTGCATGACG
>JALYUN010000092.1 GCA_030853725.1 Pseudomonadota bacterium
TGAAGCAGTTCATGGCGGTGCGGATGTGGCCCGCGGCTTCGGCTACCTGCGCCCGCTGGTAGTTGCGGTCGGCAATGCGCTTCCATTCCACGTGCCAGCTTTCGTCGCTGGTGGGGTCGATGCGCGAAGCGGCCTGAAACACCTCACTGACCGCGCCGCCCCCTTCCTGCGTTTCACCGAGCCCGCGGCGCAACTGGTATGAGAACCAGGGCGACTGGGGCCAGTGGTGCCACCCGAAGGGCTCGAAATGCGGCGAGCGGTCTGCAGTGATGCGCTCGATCGCGTTGTCGGCATCGGTGGGGTTCGTCGAAGTCTGGGTCATGAAGGGGTCTGGTGCCTCGGGTGGGCGATGGCTTCCTGACCGGATCCATCCGCTGCGATCGGACGGTTGAAATCGGTCCGATACCGCGATTCAATGTATGCGGCGCCTCACCTGACTGTCAATACTTTTGTATCCAAAGAAGCCCTTAGTAGCGTCTCTAAGGGCCGATCGATGTTGTGACGGCTAGGCTTTGGATACAAACTGGGGAACAAGCTTCTTTCCCTTTACTGACCAGACGATGCCCACCGCACCCCTGCACCGGACTCGCTCGCGAACGCGTGTAGCGCCCGCAGCGCCAACCGTTTCAGAGCAGATGGCGCGAGGCAGCGTCGCTGCGGCTCGGCGGACCGGACCCACGAGCGCCGGCACCGCACCGCCGACGTTGGCGCAAACCACCACCGAACTGCTGCGCACTGCGCTGCTCGATGGCCGCTTCGCACCGCTGGAGAAGCTGCAAGAGGAATCGCTGTCGGCACTGCTGCGGGTTTCGAGAACGCCGGTGCGCTCGGCACTGCACAGTCTGGCCGCCGAAGGCCTGTTGGATTACGTGCCGAACCGGGGCTACAGCGTACGCGGGGTCGACGCCGATGGGCTGGACTCGATCTTCGACTTGCGCGGGGTATTGGAAGGGCTTGCCGCGCGCCGGGCAGCCGAACACGGCATGAACGAGGCAACGCTGGCGGTTTGCGGCCGAGCGCTGGCCGAAGGTGACCGCGTGATATCGAAGGGCCGCCTACTGCCCTCGGACCGCGCCGTGTTCATCGAAGTCAACGCCACCATCCACCAGGCCATCGTCGGCGTGGCACCGGACCGCATGCTGCCCGACATGCTCCGCCTCTGTCACAACATCCCGGTCTTGTCACACCGCAACGTGTCGTGGGACGACTACCCCTGGCTGCGCCGCAGCCACGACGACCATCACCGAGTCGTCGAAGCCATCCGCCTGCGCGAAGGGCCGCGCGCCGAAGCGCTGATGCGCGAACACATTCACAGCGTCAAACTGCGCATGCAGACCCGCCTGCAGGGCGACGCGGAGGCGCCAGGTTTGCCACCCGAGGGCAGACGCCGCCGCTGATGTGCGCCTGCCGCCGCGCGACATGCAAAGCGTTCTGACACCCGACCCGGCGCCTAGGGCGTTGACACAGCGCGATTCACGGCTTCGCCGAGCGTATCCCCACCCAATGCCCGGTACACCGCCACCCGGTTCAGGCCTTGCGTCAACCGGGTCTGCGCCAGCGTGCGCTCGGCCGTGTAGAGCGAACGCTGCGCATCGAGCGACTGCAGGAAGTTGGCCACGCCGTTGCGGTAACGCGCATCGGCCAGGCGGAAATTGTCCTGGCTGGCTTCGACCAGGCGCCGGCTCGCGGCCAGTTGTTCGTCGATCGTGCCGCGCCGGGCCAGCGCGTCGGCCACGTCGCGAAAGGCGTTTTGAATGCTGCGTTCGTAGCTCGCCACCAACCCGTCGCGCTGGGCTCGACTGGCCTCGACGTTGGCCAGCCCTGCACCGGCCTGGAAGATCGGATAACGAATGCCGGGTCCCAACTGGTAGTTGAAAGCGCCGCTGGAGAACAACGAACCGAGCGTGTTCGACGCGAAGCCCACGACCGCGGTCAGCGACACGCGCGGAAACAGCGCGGCTCGCGCTGCGCCGATATCGGCGTTGGCCGCCCGCAGGTTGTATTCGGCCTGGGCCACGTCGGGACGGCGCAGCAACACAGCAGAATCCAGGCCGCTCGGCAAATCGGCCAGGGTGTCAGCCGCCGAATCGATCGAGCCGGGCAGCAGCGCCGGGTCGACCGGTTCGCCCAACAGCAGTTGCAGCGCATTCACGTCCTGTGCCAGCGCCGTGCGTTGGCGGGCCACGTCGGATTGCGCGGTGGCCAGGACCAGTTCGGCCTGGCGCACGTCGATGCGCGGCGCCACGCCGCCTTGCAGGCGCCGGCGCGTGAGTTCGACGCTGCGGCCGGCGCTCTCTGCCGTGCGCTCGGCGATCGCCAGCAAACTGCTGTCGCTGGCGTAGGTCAACCACGCGACACCGATGTCGCCCACCAGCGCCAGCCGCGTCGACTGCGCAGCGGCATCGGTTGCGAAGTATCGGTTCAGCGCGGCGTCGCCCAACGAGCGCACGCGGCCGAACAGGTCGAGTTCGAACGCGGTGCTGCCGACATCCACGCTGTAGGTATTGCTGGTAGTGGCAGCGCCGGACGTACCGCCACGCGCCGTGCCGCGGTCGATGCGGCTGACGCCGGCGTTGGCGTCGACTTCCGGCAGCAACGCGGCTCGCTGGATGCGGTAGAGCGCCCGCGTTCGTTCGATGTTGGCGGCGGCGGTCCGCAGGTCGCGGTTGTTCAAGAGCGCTCGTTCGACCAGCTTCTGCAATCGCGGGTCGGTGTAGACATCCTGGTAACGCACCACCGGCGGGGCCACTGCGCCCGCCAACGCGTAAACGCCCCCTTCAGGCAGCGCAGCGGGCACCGGCAACGGCGGGCGTTCGTAGACCGGCTGCAGCGAGCAAGCCGTCAAGGACAACAGCGGCAGTATCGCGACCCAACACACCCGGCGCCAGCTCATACCGGTTGTTCCTGTCGGTGTTTGCCGGCTGTGCCGTCGGGGCCTTTTTTGCGGCGCGCGCCCGTCACTTGGCGGACCAGCACGAAAAACAACGGGATGTAGAAGATCGCCAGGATCGTCGCCGTCAGCATGCCGCCCACCACCGCGGTGCCGATCGCGATCCGGCTGTTCGCACCGGCGCCGCTGGACAGCGCCAGCGGCAGCACGCCGAAGATGAAGGCCAGACTCGTCATCAGGATCGGTCGCAGCCGGATGCGCGCTGCTTCCAATGCTGCGTCGACCGGGCTCTTGCCCTGCTTCTCGGCCTGCTCGGCGAACTCGATCATCAAGATCGCGTTCTTCGATGCCAACCCCATCGTCGTCAGCAGCCCGAGTTGCAGATACACGTCGTTGATGAGCCCACGCAGGCTCACCGCCAGCACCGCACCCACCAACCCCAGCGGCACGATCAGCAGCACCGCCACCGGCACCGACCAGCTCTCATACAAGGCTGCCAGGCACAGGAACACCACCAGCAGCGACAGGCCGTAGAGGATCGGCGCCTGGCCGGCCGACAACCTTTCCTGAAAGGTGAGCCCGGCATAGGCGATGCGGGTGCCATCGATCTGGCCGGCCAGTTCCTCGATCTTGGCAATCGCTTCGCCCGAACTCTTGCCCTTGGCCGGTGAACCGTTGAACTCGAACGAAGGAATGCCGTTGAAGCGTGACAACGCCACCGGCGCTTCGGCCCAACTGGTGGAAGCGAAAGCCGAGAACGGCGCCATGCTGCCGTCACCGCCGCGCACGAACCAGTCGGACAGGTCGTCGGGCTTCGATCGGTAGGGCGCATCACCCTGCACGAAGACGCGCTTGACGCGGCCGCGATCGATGAAATCGTTGACATAGCTGCCACCCCAGGCGGTGGACAACGTGGCGTTGACATTGGCCTGCGACAAACCCAGCGCGGACAGCTTCTGCTGGTCCAGGTCGACCTTCAGCGTGGCCTTGTCGGGCAGCTCGGTGACCCGCACCGACGCCAGCATCGGGTCGTTGCGCGCGGCTTCCAGCAGCTTGTCCTTGGCCGCCACGAACGCTTCGCGCGACAGGTCACCGGTGTTCTGCAGTTCGACCGTGAAACCGTTCGACTGGCCCAGGCCTCGAATCGGGGGGGGGATCAAGGTGTAGACCTCGGCGTCGCGCAGGCCCGCGAACGCGCTGGCGGCGCGTTCGGCGATGGCGTCGGCGCTGTTCTTCTCACCTTTGCGCTGCGACCAGTCCTTGAAGTTGAGATAGCCGCGGCCCACGTTCTGCCCAGCCGCTCCACCACCGCCGCCGGCCACCGTGAAGATGGTCTGGATGTTGTTGCCCTCGTATTCGTTGAAGTAGGTCTCGACCTGCTTCTGCACTTGCATGGTGCGGTTGATGGTGGCACCCGCCGGCAACTGGAACGAGACGATCGCGTTGCCCTGGTCTTCGGTCGGCAAGAAGCCCGTGGGCATCCGCAGGAATAGAAAAGCCAGCAGCCCGCAGATCAGCAGGTACAGGATCAGAAAAATCGTGCGTCGCCCGATGATGGCGTGGGCGGCACGGCCATAGCGCTCGGTGACGTCGTCGAAGCCGTGGTTGAAACCGTCGCGCGCGCGTTCGATACCGTGCTGCAGCCGCGGCGCATGGCGAGCGATCCAGCCGCGGTTTCGGTCACCTGCTTCGCCGCCGTCTTGCGCAGGCTTCGGACGGGCCTTCAGCAACTTCGAGGTCAGGGCCGGCGTCAGGACGAGTGCTACCGCCACCGACAGCAGCATCGCCGAGACGATCGTGACCGAGAACTGGCGGTAGATCACGCCAGTAGAGCCGCCGAAGAAGGCCATCGGCAAGAACACCGCCGACAGCACCAGCCCGATCGCCACCAGTGCCACCGAGATCTCGCGCATCGACTCGATCGTGGCGGCGTGCGCCGACATGCCGGGGTTCTCGTCGAGCAGCCGCTCGACGTTCTCGACCACCACGATCGCATCGTCCACCAAGAGCCCGATCGCCAGCACCAAACCGAACAACGTCAGCGTGTTGATCGAAAAACCCAACACCGCCATCACGCCGAAGGTGCCCAGCAGCACCACCGGCACCGCAATCGCCGGGATCAGCGTCGCGCGCCAGCTCTGCAGGAACACAAACATCACGATCACCACCAGCACGATGGCTTCGAACAGCGTCTTCACCACCTCTTCGATCGACAGTTTGATGAAGTCGGTGGCGTCGTTGGCGTAGCTGTATTTCAGGCCGGGCGGGAAGTCGGCAGCCCGGTCTTCGATCACCTTCTTGACGAGTTCCGCTGTGGCCAAGGCGTCGGCCCCAGGCGCCAGCAATACGGCAACACCCGCGCCGGGATGCCCGTTGACGTTGACGATGGCGCCGTAAGTCTCGGAACCCAGCTCGACCCGACCCACATCGCCGATCCGCACGGTGGCCCCGTTGCGCCGTGTCTTCAGGATGATGGCGGCGAATTCCTGCGGCGTGTGCAGCTTGGACTGCGCCGTGACCGTCGCATTCAGGTACTGGTCGGCCGCCGAAGGCTGGCCCCCGATCTCACCGGCCGCGACCTCGGTGTTCTGCGCCTGCACCGCGGCGATCACATCGCTGGGCATCAACTGAAAGCTCGCCAGTTTGTCGGGCTGCAGCCAGATTCGCATGGCATAGGGCGAGCCGAAGACGTTGATGTCGCCCACGCCCGGCACCCGGCTCAGCGGGTCTTGCAGATTCGAAGTCAGGTAGTCGGAAACGTCTTGCTTCGACAGCTTGTCGGTTTCGTCGTAGACGCCGACGATCAACAGGAAGTCGGGGTTCGACTTGCGCACCCGCACGCCTTGCTGCTGCACCTGTTCGGGCAGCCGCGGTACGGCCTGCTGCACCCGGTTCTGCACCTGCACCTGCGCAATGTCGGGGTCGGTACCTTTCTCGAACGTGATGTTGAGCGAAACCCCGCCACGTGAATCCGAAGACGAGCTGAAGTACAGCAGCCCGTCGATGCCGGTAAGCGACTGCTCGATCACCTGCGTGACGCTGTTCTGCACGATCTCGGCCGAGGCGCCGGGGTAATTAGCGCGCACCGAAACCTGGGGCGGCGCCACGTCGGGGTACTGCGCGATCGGCAGTTTCAGGATCGCGCCGCCACCGGCCAACATCACGATGATGGCGAGCACCCACGCAAAGATCGGACGGTCGATGAAGATGCGCGAGAGCATCGCGTGTCAGCTCTTGCTGGCGACTTCGGCGGCGCTGGCTGCACGCCCACCGCCGGCGGCGCCGGAAGCGCCTGATGCGCCTGAGGGCGCCGACGCACCCGGTGGCGCCACCCGCTGCGGCGTATCGGCAGGCACGGGCTTCAACAACTGACCCGGGCGCAGCTTGGCGGTGCCCTGAACGATGATCCGGTCCCCCGGCTGCAGACCTTCGGTCACGACCCAGTCGGGGCCCTGGGTACGCTCGGCCGTGATGGTGCGCGACTCGGCCTTGTCGCCGGCTGCCACGATGAACACCGAGGCCGCGCCCTTGGGGTCGCGCGTGACCGCGCTTTGCGGCACCAGGATCACGTTCTGGTCGATGGCCTGCGCGAACCGCGCCCGCACGAACATGCCGGGCAAGAGCACGCTGTCGTGGTTCGGGAAGCGCGCGCGCACCGTCACCGTGCCAGTGGTCTGGTCGACCAGCACTTCTGAGAATTCGACAGCGCCGACTTCACCGTACTCGCTCCCGTCCTGCAGGATCAAATGCACTGCCGCGCTGGCCGGCACCACGCCGTCCTGCGACAGCGAGCGGCGCAACCGCAGCAATGCCGCCGAAGGCTGCTGGATGTCGACGAAGATCGGGTCGAGCTGGTTGATGCGGGCGAGCGGGTCGGCCTGGTTCGCGGACACCAGCGCACCCTGCGTAAACAGCGAACGCCCGATGCGCCCGGAAATCGGCGCCGGCACCGTGGTGAATTTCAGGTTGATGCGCGCCGTTTGCAGCTGTGCCTGGAACTGCGCCACCTGCGCCGCGGCTTGCTTGGCGGCGGCGGCGGCGTTGGTGTATTCCTGCTGACTCACCGCTTCGATCTCGGCCAGCGGTTTGTAGCGCTCGGCCTGGGTACGCGCCGCCTCGGCGCTGGCCTGGGCGTTCTGCAGATTGGCTTCGGCCACGGCCGTGGCCGCGCGGTACAGGCTCGGGTCGATCTCATAGAGCGGTTGCCCGCTCTTCACGAGTGCGCCTTCGGTGAAGAGCCGGCGCCGTATCACTCCTGAAACCTGGGGTCGCACCTCGGACTGGCGGTAGGCCGATGCCCGGCCGGCCAGTTCGGTCACCACCGGTGCGCTGGTTTGCTTGGCAACGACATAACCCACGGTCTTCGGCCCGCCGTTGCCGGCTCTGCCACCGGGCTTGCCCTGCGACGCGGTCTTGTCGGCGTCACCGCAGCCCGTTAACGCCACAACCAGCGCCAAAACCAGCGCCATCGTAAGCAGCGAGAAGAAGGTAGCGAACGGGGCCGGCGCGGAAACGGGGGGAAGGGATTGGGAACAACTCATGGGCCGGCATTGTCGCCACCAATCCCGTGTCTTGTCCTCGACACGCCCATCGGTTCCGGTGGTGCGTTCCAATCAGGGCTTTACAGGACTTCACACCAGCCGATGGACCTGCAACTCAAGGCCGTTTGCGAAATGACTCTGACCGCAACCCAGGACTGCCCCACGGTCGCGATGCTGCGCCCCGCCAGTGGCCAGGCCCAGTGGCTGGCCAGCGAAAGCTATCGCTTCGACCCGCCGGTGCGCTGCACCGAGTACACCGACAGCTACGGCAACCTGTGCCAGCGCTTCGTGGTGCCGCAGGGCAGCTTGCGAATTCGGGTCGAGCTGCTGGTGAACTGCGAAGCGCAGATCGCAGTCGAGCCCGACGCCGCGTTGACGCCACTGGCGCAGGCGCCTGACTCGGTACTGCAGTTCCTGCTGCCGAGCCGCTATTGCCCCTCTGACAAGTTGGGCGAGCAGGCCGCCGAAGTCGTCGCCGGCGCCCTGCCCGGCTATGCCCAGGCCGAAGCCATCCGCGCCTGGATCCACCGCCGCATCGACTACCGCTACGGCGTCAGCGCAGCCACCACGGACGCGCTCGACACGCTCACGGCGGGAGCCGGCGTCTGCCGCGACTTCGCGCACGTGGGCATTTCACTGTGCAGAGCGCTGCAGATTCCGGCGCGCATGGTGGTGGGCTACCTGCACGGTCTGGAGCCGATGGACCTGCATGCCTGGTTCGAAGCCTTCGTCGGTGGCCGCTGGTACACCTTCGACGCCACGCAGTCGGTGCCACGCGGCGGTCGCATCGTGGTGGCCTACGGGCGCGACGCGGCCGATGTGGCCTTCATCACCAACTACGGTGAGCTGAAAACCGAAGAGCTGAAAGTCAGCGTCGAGCGGATCTGAAGCGCTGTTCTTTACCGTTGTTCTGAAGCTCTGTTCTGAAGCTCAATCACACCAGGCGTTTGGCGATCTCTTCGAGCATGACTTCCGTCGCGCCGCCGCCGATCGCCTGAATCCGCGCGTCGCGTGACATGCGCTCGACTGCGGTTTCTCGAAGGTAGCCCATGCCGCCGTGGAATTGCACGCAGTCGTACAGCACTTCGTTGACCAGGGTGCCGCACAGCGCCTTGATCATCGACACCTCTTTGGTCACCTGTTGGCCCTGGGCGTCGCGCCAGGCGGTGGCGTAGACCAGCGCCTTCGCCGCTTCGACCTGCGCGCTGCGCATCGCCAGCCGCTGACGGATCGCAGGCATCTGCCACAAGGTGCTGCCGAAAGCCTTGCGCTGGGTGCACCAGGAAAGCGTCAGCTCGATCGCCTTCGACGCTTCGCCCATTGCCTGCGCACCCAGCACGATGCGTTCGTTCTGCAGGTTTTTCATCAACGCGCGGAAGCCCTTGCCTTCTTCGCCCAGCAGGTTGGCGGCCGGGATACGACAGTCCTGGAATACGAGTTCGGCGGTGTCGCTGCTGAGCCAGCCGGTTTTCTTCAGTGGCCGTGCCACCGTGAGGCCCGGCGTGCCGGCTTCGACGATGAACATCGAGACATCCCGGTTGCGCCCCGGCTCTCCAGTCTTGGCGGCGACGAAAAAAACGTCGCCGTGCACACCGTTGGTGATGTACATCTTCGAGCCGTTCAACACCCATTCTTCGCCTTCGCGGCGCGCGCTGCTGCGCATACCGGCCAGGTCGGAACCGGCGTCGGCTTCGGTCATCGCCACCGCGGCAATGCGCTTGCCGCTGATGAGGTCGGGCATATACCGGGCCTGTTGCTCGGGCGTACCGGCATGGTGCAGATGGGGGCTGGCCATGTCGGTGTGCACCAGCACCGTGATCGCGAAGCCACCGTAGGTACTGCGCCCCAGTTCCTCGGCCAGCACCACGGTCGCCAGCGTGTCGAATTCGCTGCCGCCGAAAGCTTCGCTGTAGCGAATGCCGAGCAGGCCGAGGGCGCCCATCTCCTGAAGCACCGCGCGCGGAACGTAGCCGGCTTCTTCCCAGGCGTCGGCTTGCGGCAGCACGCGCTCGGCAATGAAGCGACGCAGCGTAGCGCGCAGCTGTTCGTGCTCGGCGCTGAACCACGGGTTGGCGGCGGTGGCGGCAGGGCTGTCGTTCAATGCGTTCATGGTTTTTGGTCGGTGCCACTTGAAAGGACTTGGCGTCGACTGTAAACAGGCCGCGACCTCGGGC
>JALYUN010000098.1 GCA_030853725.1 Pseudomonadota bacterium
GAACCAGGTTCACATGGCCGCTGCTGATGAGCAGTCCACCCTGGCGGGCGAAGGTGGGCTCGAGGAACACGCTCTGAAAGCTGACCGGAAAACCCAGCTCGCCTGCAAAAGCCGCGGTCATGATCGCCAGCGACAGACAATTGCCGGCACGCGAATCGAAAGCCTGCGCGGCCGTTCGCGTGGCACTCGCGTCGTAATTCAGCCGCAGCACTCCGTTGCCATACAGCGCCGACAGCAGCACGCGGCGCCCGTCACGCTGTGTCAAGTTCGAGGTGTGCAGGGAATGGGCGTAACTCAGCATCGCCGGGCTCAACGTGAACACCGTGCGCGGATCGAGCAGCTCGGCCGGCGGATCGGCAGGCGCATCGAACAGTTGGTCGTCGAAGAGCGCCGCGGCCGACACGACTGAAACATGGCTTGCGCAGCCGCTGGCGGATGCCGCCACCACCACCACGGCAGTCAGAGCCAGCCAAAGGCTGCGCAGCCTACGCAGCCAAAACCAGCACGACTGCGCCGCCGGGATCCGGCTTGCCGTCCGGCCGCGGGCAGTGCGGTGATTGCTGAGCATCGCGGCAATCACCGCAGCAGCGCTACGCGGAGCCGTCGGCGTCGAAACCCAACAGGCTGCGCAGACGTGCGGCGGTGGCCTGCAGGCCAGCGCCGGGCAGTGCGGCGGCTCGGGCCAAGGTGGCCAGGGCATACTCGCGATCGGCTTGCAGCCGCTCGACATGCAGTGGGACACCATGGGCTGTCAGCAGCCACTTGAGCTCGATGATCTCGACGAGACAACGGCATTCACTCGGGTTCGGGGCAATCGCGTTCATGCAGGTTCCGGTACGACGCTGTAGACCTTAACGGCAGCGAGCCGCTCCGGGTAGACCGAATTCGAGGGGCTTCTCGTCAGAGTTTCCGCAGCGTGTCCATCCCATCACGGTTGAGCGAGCCGGACATCGGCTTCCAGCGTTTCGCATTGCAGGATGACCACAACTTTTCTCGCTCTCGGTGCAGCTGACGATCCGGCTGCTGCGCGGGCTTCGAAACCCCTTCTCGCCCGTGGCTGGGCAGTCATCGATGCCGCCACGGTCGCGCGAATCGGCGGTCTCGGCATTTCAGACCTTGAGGCTTGGCGGCCGGTCTGGGAACGTCTGCCACCCGACCCGCATCTGCGCGACGGCGGTCGTTACCGCCACCGCCGGCATGGTTGTTTTCTGGCAACGCCTGACTCCCGCCATGTGGTCTTGGTGCCACACCGGCCCCACTGGCAGCCGCTGGAATACAACGCATTGCATGGCGGCATCGAACGCTGGTTCGACCCGCTGCCGGACTCGCTGTCTGCCGATCTGAACTGGCTGCAGCTGTTGCGCGGCCTGGCGAACGTGGCCGATGCACTGCGCGGCGCCGGAACCTGGGCGATCGAGGCCCATCCGTTCCGCATCGACACCACCGATGGCATCGGCCGGCCCACACCCGAAGGCGCACACCGCGACGGGGTCGACCTGGTGGTGGTGATGTTGGTGGCTCGGCACAACATCAAGGGTGGAGAAACCCGGGTCTTCGACGCGGATGGTCCGAATGGCGTGCGCTTCACGCTCAACGAACCGTTCAGTGCGCTGCTGCTGGACGATGCCCGCGTGATCCATGAAACCACGCCGATTCAACCGGCCGACCCCGAAAACCATGGCTGGCGCGACACGCTGGTGCTGACCTTCAGGCGCAACGCTTTTCAGGGCCCCGACCCCGACGCCGCAACTTGACTGCTTTGCATGCTCAACCCTTCATTGCCACCGCTGACCCCGCCCGAAGTACCCGCAGCACTGGCGATCGACGCCGGCGACATCTTCGCCGCCGCCGCGCGGCTCGACGGCATCGCCCACCGCACACCGGTGATGACCAGCCGCACGGCCGATGCAAGCTGCGGCGCGCATCTGTTTTTCAAGTGCGAAAACTTCCAGCGCATGGGCGCCTTCAAGTTCCGCGGCGCGTACAACGCGCTGGCGCAGTTCGATGCGGCGCAGCGGCGCGCCGGCGTGATCGCCTTTTCGTCGGGCAACCATGCGCAAGCCATTGCGTTGTCGGCCCGGCTGCTGTCGATGCCGTCGCTGCTCGTGATGCCGAAGGATTCGCCGGCTGCCAAACTGGCCGCCACCCGCGCCTATCAGCAGGACCAGCCGGGCAGCGAAGTGGTGCTTTATGACCGCTA